>JAAYBQ010000044.1 GCA_012730035.1 Spirochaetota bacterium | reverse complement strand
TGGCCTTGACACGTTTCATAATGCCCTGTATTGAAGAAGCCCTGAAGTTATCCGAGCCCTCCTTCATCACAAGCCTGTATATGCCGACCACCTCGGGTTTCTTCGAGATAATAACCTCTGCCAGAAAATCCTTCCTTGTGCTGTTCGAATCCACTATGGCCTGGATTATATTGTTAGGAACATGCTCGTAATTCGCCCTAAGCTGCTTGGTGTCTTTAGGCAGGCAGTAACCTCCGAATCCGAAAGAGGGATTGTTGTAATGAAGCCCTATGCGCGGATCAAGCCCCACCCCTTCAATGATCTGCTTTGTATCAAGGTTATACTTCAATGCGTACGAATCTAACTCGTTAAAATAGGCTATACGCAGCGCAAGATATGAATTGGCAAAGAGCTTTATAGCCTCGGCTTCAGTGGGTTCGGTAAAGAGCACGGGTGTATCGTGGTCAAGTGATCCCTCTTTAAGTATCTGCGCGATCACCTCTGCATCGGCCGATTTTTCACCCACGATAATCCTTGAGGGATGCAGGTTGTCGTAGAGCGCCTTACCCTCCCTGAGGAACTCGGGCGAAAAGATAATCTTCATGCCGGGGTACCTCTTTCTGATGCCCACTGTGTATCCCACGGGAATTGTCGATTTTATGCATACAATGGCATCCCTGTTGTACTTTGCTATGTCATCGAATATGCTTTCAAGTATGGATGTATCAAAAAAATTACCCTCTGCATTATAATCAGTGGGCCCTGCAACAAAGATCACCTCTGCGCCTTTGTAGGCCTCGGCCGCGCTGGTGGTGGCCCTGAGATTGAGTTTTTTATTCGCAAGAAAATCCGATATCTCGTGGTCTTCGATAGGTGATATTTTTTTATTAATAAGATCAACCTTTTCACTTATTACATCGACGGCTACAACCTCGTGACGCTGTGATGCCAGCACCGCAATAGATAGTCCCACATAACCTGTCCCTGCCACTGCTATTTTCATTTTGCTCCCCGCCCTGAAATATTCTTTAAAAGATCCGCTGATTTTAAGAGCAGACCGGTAAATGCCATTTACGGCATATTGGTGATAAACCGGATTATATGCCTTAAGGTCAAGTTTTTTTTAGGCAATAAATTTCTTCCTGTAAACGTAAAAAGCAGTCCCGCGGGACTGCTTTTTACACTTCAACATGGCCGGCTACTGTCAGTACAGGGCAGCCTTGTTAAGAAACTCCGTCATTTTCCTGTCGGCATCCTTTGAATCCTTTGAATTTACCTCTGCGATAAAAACAAGCATGTTGTTAAGGATTGCAAGGTTGGGAATAATAAACTGTATCTTGATGCTGTTCCTGATCGGGCCATCCATCGTGTTCTCCACCTCAACAAGCTTCTTCTCCTTAACAAGTATTCTTTTGTTATACTGGTGTGTAAGCACAATGTCATCAGTCCCCTCTGTCGTGGGCGAAGGATCGACTATTGTGACGATCTCCTCTTCAAGTGTCCTGAAATTCTTTTTGCGGACTATTGTCACCAGCTTACTCAAATTTTTACCATCTGTATAAAGCTGCATGGTCTTCTCTTCATAACCGATAATTTCGGCTCCCAGTTCACCGTCCCTGGTATAAACATGCTTCTTCAGTTCCACATACTGCGGATTTTTGGAATCGGGTCCGTAATTAATTTCAGACTGGTACGGGAGCGACCTGAACTCCCTGTTCTCCATGAATTTCCCGTCAGCAATAAGTTTCTGGATGTCAAGGTTCAGTTCATATATCTGTTTATCATAAAGCTTTCCAAGTTCATTAAGATTAACCGATTCCCTTTTACTCTCCTGTGCCGCAAGAAAAAATGGAACCATTACTAAAGATAATACCGCCGCGAATAGAGACTTCTTCATATATCCTCCTGAAAATTCCTTATCAAATCTGCCCTGTTATACATCCCGGAGGGGACCATGTCAGGTAATTTAACTATCGGTAATTCTGCGCAATTAATCAACCTTAATACTCATGCAGCCCTATTTTTCCATAAAAAAACGGTTCGGGCGGCACTCTTAATAAAAAAAAGTTGCATACAGGCATGGCAATTTTATTACTATGGCCGGGTAAACTTCGCGTATAATAAACATATAAACCTGAACGTTTAAGGTATGGTAATGTACAGAATACTTATAGCAGACCCCTCGCATTACAGGGAGGAGCTTGCAGATCTCTATAAATCAAGCGGATACGCTGTTGACACTTGCGACTCTGCATTTAACGCGATCTCAAAACTTAAGGCTTACGACTATGACCTGGTGGTATCAGAGGTAGAGCTTCCCGGCGACAATGCCTTTGACCTGTACCAGTACATACGCGAGAACTTTCCCTTTATCCCGGCCATCATGATCACTGACAAAAAAATCGATTCCTTTTTCAACATGATATTCACAAAGGGCATCGGTAATGTATTGCACAAGCCCGTGCCTCAACATGAACTGCTCGGCCTGAGCAGAAAGCTTATAACAAAGGAAAACATTTTCGGGCTCCAGCACTACCTGCAGGATATGCGCGACCTTAAGCGCATAAGGATTACCAGGTCCACGCAGATAACAGACGCAATCGAGATGATGACTGAACAGATTGAACAGTGGGGATTTTCCATAAAGAGTAAAATGGCCTTCAGCCTTATACTTAACGAGATGATCATAAACGCGGTTTACCATGCCCACGGGCTTACGTCCGAAAAGCTGGAACGCAGGCCTGTCACACTGGAAGATGGAAAATACGTGGACCTTTTTTTCTGCAGGAACGACGATTCATACGCTGTTTCAGTTACGGACTACAACGGGCTGCTTACAAGCGGACGCATACTCGAGAGTATCAATGCTGTTATAGAACAGGAGTTGCTCATTGAAAAGTCAGCGCTTACGGGCGAAAATATAATGGAACACATTTCAGAAACAGGCAGGGGTATAGACCTTGTCCGTAAGCTTTCATGGGAATACTATTTTATAATAAAAAAGAACACCAGGACCGACGTCATTATCATTTTCAATAATTCGGCCGGCACAACTGACAAAGAGAGAACATCGCTCAAAATAATCGAAGATAAAAGCTCATAGTGAAAAAATTTACCTGCTCCTGATAAAGTTTTTCACCTCATCTTCAGGCACCCTGTACGCGGCGGGTTCCGGGCTCTTTACGTTCTGCCTTATCTTAGCCGGAAGATAAGACTCATTGTAAAATGATACCAGCCTGTACACACCCTCATCGCTGAACTCCTCGCGCGCCCTGACCTTAAGGTAAAACTCCCTGCGCCTTAACCCCCTGTCCAGCGCGTCCAGCACCGAACTGACCGTGCCGACAAAATGCCTTGAATAGAGCGGTATGAGCACCGAAAAAATCATAAAAAGCATAAACCCCGCTGCAAAACCGGTTACGGCATCGGCACGCGCCACGCCCGCCCTGCGCATAACAAGGGCAATCAAAGGCGCCGCGGGAAGCAGTGACGCCGCAATGATTGCGCAGATTGTACTCAAGTGCCTTCCGGCCATACCCGTACCGGCAAGGCCGGGCAGACTAACCAGCCTTGCCATCCTTGAAACACGCAGCATACAGGTTACAGAGAGCATCCCCCAGAAGCCGGCCACGTCCTTCATAAAACCCGCAGCCGCGGACCCGCCTCCCGCGGCCAGTACTATTACCGACGGAGCAGAACAGAAAATCAGCAGTGGAACAGAAGCCGCAAAATCCACAAGCCCTCCTCCGTAAAGCATAAAATACTTTGTCTTTTTTCTCCTTACCGCAGAGGCAATATCCGAGGCAAAGACCGCTGTAAAGAGCATGTCGAACACGAAAGAGAGAAGCATAAATGCCGTTACCGCCCTGACAGAGATAAACAATACCGAAAGCTGTTCACAGAGCGCCGCTACCGCAGCCAGCAGAGCCGCAGCGTTAACTAAAGCCATGTTTACCCTGTCCTCTCTCTGCATCACCAGTTCCTCTCCAGCGCTGATTTATAAAATATTTCAGCAAGGCGCCTCTCCTGAAGCACCATGCCCGGCCTGCGCGCCGTATCGAACCAGCTGGCATCGGCGCTGACGCATCCCCTGTCCGGCTGCTCATAGTATCCCGCGTTCCTGAACCGCAGCTCAAGTATATCAATAAAATCAGCAGCACACGGAAGTTTCCCGGCATCACCCCGCGGGCACAGGGCTGCAGTGTCAGGGAACGAAGGGAGTGTCACAGGCCCGCCGGCCATGTACCTGCTGTTTAAAAGTATCATCGAAGTTTTAAAAAAAACAGCTGCCTCACCCGGATCCATTTCCCTGGAACCGGCAGCGGCAACGGAACGGTATAAACCGGGGTGAATCCTCTGCATTTCACCAAGATATCTTTCAGCCATGTTGTACCTGATAACGCAGTACGCGCTGTTCAGGCAACGCCTTGCAGTATCATCTGCGAGCATAGCTTCAACAAGGGAATAGAGTTTTTCACGCCTGAACAGGTCCGTGGCAGGCCCGGCAGAGAATGCATCAAACAGGCTTAAACCGGCACTTTCAATAAATTCCCTGAACACGGCGAGCACATTCTCGTCCACCACGCTGCGCAGCATAGACAGAAGCAGCCTGTCTGTCGATTCGGGGTCAAGCCCCTCGAACCAGCCGTTATAACTGAAGAGGCCGGCATATTTTGCGCCAAGCCCCCTGAAAAATTCTGCTATTGAATGTTCAGTCAAAAGAGGGGGTTCTGCTGTAAACCCCGGAAGGGAGAATATAAACCGCACAAGTTCAGAGGCTCTGACCCTCTGCTCTGCCGTAAAGGCTGCTGCTGACAAGGCTTTTACCTAAAACCAGGCGGTAATACCCACTGTGGGCACAATAATGTTCTGAAAACCTTCAACGCTCTCGCCAAGATTATCAAATATAAGCTGTACGCCCGCATTTATTATTACGCCGTTGCTCATGACAAACTTGAATCCGAAACCATTGGAATACCTGTAGCCCAGGTTATCATTAATAGAAGAGTTCCTGCTTATTCCGGCCATTATCTCGGTGTAGAAGCAGATATCCTCCTTTTTGGTAACTCCGAATACGTACTGCGGCCCTATTCCTCCGGAATAGGCCTGCGTGTCAGCTGTAATGTTGAATTCAGCCTCACCCTTAATGGCCAGTGCAATATTCTCGTTAATAAAATAGGCAAACTGCGGGAATACCTTGAGTATGTTGTTGTTGTCGTTTTCATCCGAATCCACACCCCTGGCCTGGTACGATATGTACCCGCCCAGCTCGAATGTTCCCGGCTTAAGGTACCTGCTCTTCTTTATCTTGATGGCGTCCTCGATCTCCTCGCGGACTATGCCGCGCACCTGTTCAACAAAGTCGTTCTCTATGACGCGCTTTTTGTCATTCTCCCTGTCATCCTTAAGGCTTGAATCGATCTCCTCGCGGACAGCTCCCCTTATCTCGTCAAGGACATCCTCCCTGTCCTCAGGTTTTATCTCTGACAGCGGTTTATCCCTGCTGATACTGTAGTCATCGTTGTAGTTCTTCTTGTTTCTCTGGTCAATATAATCCTCATAGCTTTCCCTTGCAAGGAGTGATCCGCCTATGGCAGTAATCGCTATTATGAAAAAAATAACATGTTTCCTGATATTCATATCAGTCCTCCGGGTGAACATTGGGCCTGCTTTAAATATACCGGCTTACGGCAGCAATCAGGAGCCCTGCAGCCGGTTTTCAGGCAAGTCTGTTTAATTATCGTCATATAAGTTCAAAATATATCATTATAAATTCACCCTCCACTTTTTTGTATCAGCTGTTCCGGTAAAAGTCCCAAAGGCATCTTTACAAGAATGTTTATTAACAACCCGCAGGTTTACATGCAAACAGGTTTTAAAGACTGAAATTATATTAAAAACCTCCCGATAAATAAAACAGGCTGTTATTACTCACTTTTACAGTATTTTCTGTTATATTTACATCAATGATCCGGGTTACCGGCTGATTTATAAAACGCGGCATACAGGGAACCGTGAATCAAAAGGGGAAGATCAACATGCACAACTCCAGATGGATAAAAACGACTGCAGCAGGGGCTGCCATACTCTTCATTCTCACAGCAACATACCTGACCTACGGAGAGTCGGCGGCATTCAACAATCCCGGACTGCTGATCAACACAGCCGGAGATGATTATTCCCCATCCTGCACCGCCGATGGAAAAACCGTTGTTTTCAGCTCACGCAGCGAAGAAGAGAGCACGCATAAAATCTACACCTGCACCAACGAAGGGGGCGTGTGGACTGAACCCTGCCCCATACTTGAAGTCAGCTCTGAATCGAACGATGAAACACCCTTCATATCGGCAGACGGCCAGATACTTTTGTTTTCATCCGACAGGCCCGGAGGCTACAGCCCCTCTGCAACCGCTGACAACAACAAACGCATAACATACGACATATACATATCCCGCAAGGTGAACGGGCAGTGGACAATCCCCGAGCTGCTCCCGGGTGAAGTCAACACAAACATGAATGAACGCTCCCCCTCACTGAGCGCGGACGGCCGAACCATCTTTTTTACCAGGTTCCCCTACCGGAACATATCAAAGTCGGTATTATACATGGCAGAATGGGACAGCGGTAAATTCACGGGGATAAAGGCACTCCCCGAAACCATAAATTCAGGCAGCTACGAGCTATCGTTCATCCCCTCATACACCAGGGCCGGGGTCTATTCTTTCGCATCAAGGCGGGGCGGGGGGTTCGGGGGATGGGATATATACTACACCACATTTAACGAAAAGGGATTCTCTGACCCGGTAAACGCCGGGGCTGCTGTAAATTCACGTTTTGACGATCTATACTTTAATGATACAGCCGCGCTTAAGATCTTCTGTTCCAACAGGACAGGCGGATTTGGAGGCTATGACATATACATTTCGGGCCGGGCAGTGAGCGCCGGGGGCAAAGAGAAGGCAGCGGTGAACCTGCAAACCGGGATCAGGATCACCGTAAAAGACGGGAGCGGGGGCCGCGCCATAGCCGGAGCCGAACTTTCGATCTACAGGCAGTCATTGTCAGGCGATACAGACCAGGCCGGCAGGTGGGATCTATTCACAAGCGACAACAGGGGGCAGATTCTTCTGAACACAGCAGAGGGTGAGCGCTGGATCATGGTCAGGCCATCGGGCAAAACGCATCAGGGTAAAACCGTGCGCGTCAGGATCGCGCCGGGCAGGGTGCAGGATATAGAGATTTACGCTGAAAAACTCACAGATTCGGCCTCAGGTAAAAATTCCGGCAAAGCAGAGAACACCGGAACAACTGACCGTAAAGGCCTGGAAGGTTCAGGCATTACGCGTTCTGACGGATCAGCCCTGCCCGAACTTAAACCTGTCTACTTCGCGTTCAACTCAGCAGAAATCAGGACTGAATACGTACCCGTGCTTCACGGAATAATAGAATACCTTAGAAAAAATCCCGGCACAGATGTCATTATAAAGGGACATGCTGACCGCAGGGGATCAAAAAAGGCCAATTACAAAATAAGCAGGCTTCGCGCCGAAAAAGTTGTCCGGTACATGAAAACCATGGGTATAGATGAATCCAGGATAAAAATAATCCCCCTGGGTGAAACAGATCCTCAGATACATGGCGGCAGATACGACGATGCCCTGAACCGCAGGGTCGAATTCGAATTCGTAAACAAAGGGAGTAAAAAGTAACCCTGCCCGGCTGCGGGAGGATAAAAAAGTTTTATATCAGTGTTATTCAGCCGACAATAAAAGCAGAACCAACCGGTCATGTTGTCTGTTTCAGGGGCCGGAATAAAAAAATCCTGTTTTTAAAAATAGATGCTTGATCGAATTTCATAGGTGTGCTCTTTAAAATATCCATGCAAAAATTCAAAGTGTCGGATATAGCGCCGGCTGGCGCAATCCCTCACTATGGCAAAACCAGATATTATCCGTAAAAAACTGGAGAGTGATTGTGAATAAACGCATAAGAAAACTGTTCAACCAGATACTGGTAAACTCGCTAAACACACAGCAGGTCAATTACCTGGGAGAACGATACATGGGAAACTTCAGCCTCTACCGTGAATCGGGCTTCAGCCAGAGCACGCCTATTCCACGCCAGACAGCGGCAGATACCCTGATGCGCTCTTTTAAAGATGATGAGGATATAGTTAAACTCTTTTCCATACTCCTGCAGTACGAAGGAAAACGTTTCTACAACAGGGACCTTGCCATCTGGGGACGCGACGAGTTCATAAGGTTGCTTATACAGAACAAGTGGATTTACGACCGCGACCTTAAACAGTTCTTCCTTGATCCATTCTATGAACGCGAAATCAATTATCTTAATAAAATCAAGATGATCGACCTGCGGGGCGACATTAACGTCAAGGACATTATACAGAATATAGCCGAAATATGCAGCGGCATGGGGATCAGGGACCTTGATTGGCGCGTAACAATGCGCATATACGACCTTGAGAGGGATTCAGCAGAACTGGTGCGCAAGCTCATAGAACTGCTCCTGACCAGGCAGAACCTGCAGGCGTTTGCCGGTGAACTCTTCTTCTGTTTCAAGGAGCTCGGCATAAACGCCAGCAAGGCAAATTACAAAATACTCTTCCAGAAATACATGGCCCCGGCACTGAACGTGAGCCCTGAAATAAATTACGATGAGTTCCTTGAAAAATTCAAGGAAGAAATCGAAGAGAACGGAAACAGCAATTTCTTTGAACTGGCCAAAAAGGACAACCGCTTCTACACAATAACATTCCAGTCAACAATGGAGTTAATCGAAATCTGGGTAACCAATACGCAGAATATTACCCTGATCGAAAAAGAGCAGATACTTAAAAAAGTCGCGCCTGGCCGACTCAGCAATGACAATTTCTTTAACGACGAGGATGAAAACACCGAGGGTGCGGGGCTGGGGCTTAACCTTATTATTACCATACTTAAAAAATACTCCAGTGATGCAAATCCTCTTAAAGTAGTTTTTTACCCCGATTTTATCAAGATCGGGTTCGAACTTAAACGATCTGAACTCCTTGAGGAATTAAACAGGCAGCAGGCTGCTGAAGAGGCAAAAAAGGCTGCAGATGAGGCAAAAAAAGCTGCTGAAGAGGCTCAAAAACAGGCTGATGAACCGGTTAAACCTGCTGATCAGCCTGTAAAAAGCGGTTCCGCAACCGATAAAAATAAAAAAAGAGCAGCAAAAAAAGACCAGTCACCGCGATAATTACCCCTTTGCCGTCTCCGGCGGCTCTATCAGAACATTCTACCCGGCAAAACAGTTCAGCAATTAACTCTAAAAAATAAATATTTTACTTCTAAAAAATTAATAAATACCGATAATAAAGTACAACGTGGAAAAGGAGGTTCGCGCCATGAATATCAATATAACATCATTGCCGGGAATCCATGAAACATTTAATCCGGCCGTTGCATCTGACAGCAGTTACAGGGAAGTAAAAATGCCTGTCCAGAAAACTGACAATCCCCTTGAAGAAAAGAGGGACCAGGAAATGAGAAGATCTATCCATGAAGCAGTAACTATGGATACCGCAGAGGTAAGGGATTTTCTTTTTATGCTGATTGGTGCTTCAATTAAAGTTAAACCTGAAACAGGTAATACAGGCCATGCAATAAACAGGATAGCCTGAAAAGGCTATCCTGCCCTCATTTATTACCCCGAATAATTGATCATTTTTTATTAATTTGATTAAAAAATTATTGACCTTTTGAACAAAGCATCTATTTTTTACAAAAATCAAAATCTTTATTCATTTTAAATTAAATAGCAGTTAATTAAAGATAGTAATTATATCTGTCCCTGCACAAATGGAGCTGTCGTGCCATAGAACCGGCCTGATACATTCTAATCTGCAGAAACAGATATTTGCCGGTATCGCATAAAAACAGATCAGAAAATAAATTCGGGATATTTTCCTGTATATTTCGCTTCGGGTTATACGATAATATAAAAAAAGCTGAAGAGATTTATATGAGCAAGGAACTGCAGGAAAAGGCTGATAAAATGGTTGAGGAGCTCAAGGAAGCCCTGGCCCCCATAACAGATGAAATAAGAAGATTAAACGGAAAAAACAGCGGCGGCAGGAGAATTTAACATACAGACAATATTCTTACTCCCCCCACCCTGAAACACATTTATCATGAGGTTATACCCATGCCACCTAAAGGCGAAAAAAGGAAGCAGCAGATTATTGACACAGCCAAGGAGATGTTCATCTCTAAAGGATTCCAGAGTACCCATATAGGCCAGGTTTGCGAACATCTTGATATTGCCCGGGGCACGGTCTACCAGTATTTCAGCAACAAGAAGGAGATCCTTTACGCAATACTTGACAACGTGTCAGAGGACATGGAGGACATTCTTGATCCCGATGACCTCAAGGACTACCTTAAAACAAAACCTGACACAGAAGTCCTTGTAAGGTGGATAGACAACAGGATATCAACCTGCCTGGAATTACTCTCCAATGAACCCATTGTAATTAAACTGATGTACAGGGACATAGTGGGCATAGATGAAGAAGTATCCGAAAAAGTTAAGATTTTCACGGACCACATTGTTGAAACAATTTCACGTGAAATAGGAATACTTCGCGATAACGGTATCTTTAAAAAAGAACTCGATCCGCTTATCACAGCCTCAATGCTCGTCGGCGGAATCATGATGGTAGTTTACCAGTACATGAAGCAGAAAAAAAACTTCCTCGACAAGAACGTGACAAAATCAATGGCAATCCTCTACATGCATGGAGTTTATGACTTCTCCTGACCATGAACAGGTTCTGTGCCGGTTTAATACTTTTTCTCTTTATTGCCTGCCCGTGCCTGCTGCATGCGCAGGTTACCGGCAGCTTCAGATCTGACGCAGACGCAATCGCAGATGGAGACAATCCCCGATACTCCCGCATTCTTGAATACATAAAGCAGAACAAACCCGCGGCCCTTGTCCCTTTCCTTAAAGATGAATACCTTGATGACAAGGATTTTGAAACAAGGATAAGAATAATCTCGGCGCTTAAACTCTACCCTGCCAGGGAATATGCCGACGTCTGGACCGTTCTGCTGCGCAACAGCGACGACAAAAGGATCGAAATTGAACTTATAGATTTCCTGGGACTTACAGAGAACAATCCCTTTATAATTCCCATTGCTGAAAAGGTTTCTGCCCCCAGGGCCGGGGTACGGAGCAGGGCCGCGCAGGTACTGGGTGTAGTAAGGGACGACAGGATGCTCCCGGAAATACTCTCACTTGGGAACAGCAGCAACCCCGTTCACAGGATATACTTTCTTGAGGCGCTCAACTTTATCTACGACACAAGGTTCCAGAAGACCGTAATATCTCTTCTTGACGACGAAAACAAATCTGTACGCATTTACGCCATGGACTGCGTCATAAAGAACGATATCAAAAATGCGCTACCTCAGGTCAAGGGACTGCTCAGGAACGACAGCAACTTCGAGGTTAAAAAAAAGGCAATCGCAGTTATCCTTCACTTCAGGGACACATCGTCAGCCTATCTTGTGTCCGGGCTTATAAACTCCGAAGAACGCGAACTCAGGCTTGAAGCCGTAAGGGCTGTGGCTGAACTGAAATATTCTTCCGCTGCTCACACTGTTTCAGCCATGCTGCTGACCGAACAGGATAGCGAAGTAAAAAACGCGGCACTGGATGCCCTCTATGTATTTAAAAGGCCGGGTGTACTTGAAGGACTGGAGCATATTTTAAAGAAAGAGCCTTCCGCGATGCTGCGTGTAAAGGCTGCGTTCATACTGGGGGAACTGAAGGAAGACCCGGCGATAATTGAAATACTCGATGCGGCGCTTCAGGACAGCGACTACAGGGTTCGCGGTGAAATATGCAATGCACTGGGCAACTTCAGGCGCGCAAAATGCGCCGATATACTCTTCAGGGTTATTTCAAAAGATACATCAAGATACGTCAGGACATCGGCGCTCTATTCAATAGTCAGGATCAATGATTCCGGAAATATAATCCGGCTGTTTGATGTATACACGATAGAGAAGGACATGGTCTTCAGGATGCTCCTGCACGATATTATCCGTTCAGGCATTGAAAAGAATATCCGGTAGCACTCAGATTCCAGGCTGGTGAATTTTAGGCCTCAGGCCGCTCATCCTCTCAAGTCCGGTACAGGTCATCTTACGAATTACATCCTCCGTGCCTGCTATGGTCACCCTCTTTTTGCCCCTTGTGACAGCAGTGTACAGCAGTTCCCTGCACATTACGGGGTTCCATTTATCGGGCAGCACCAGCAGCACCTCGTCAAATTCCGATCCCTGGCTTTTATGCACGGTCATGGCAAAGGCTGTTTCATGCGCGGGCAGCCGGTTGCACCTTATACTCCTTGATGTTCCGTCGGACAATCTGAAAACCGCATGCTCTACACCCTGCTCAATTTCGACAATTCCTATGTCGCCGTTAAAAAGCTGCAGCGCGTAGTCATTCCCCGTAACCATAACCGGCCTGCCCGGGTAGAACAGGGCCGAAGGATCAATCACACCCAACTGCGCAAGAAGAGCCTCCGCCGCGCGGTTCATCCTCTCCATTCCCGAATTACCCTTTCTTGTGGCAGTGAGTATGCAGAATGAACCCGTAAGCGACGCGACAGCCTGTGCGGCAATATCGCCGGCGCCAATATACCTCCCGGCGGCAGACTTGATAACAGCATTTACAACGGCGCTCCCCGACGACGAAACGTATTCAATATCGGCGAACCGTCCCGACTTAAGAATCTCCATGACCCCGTCGCTGTCGCCTGAATTGACAGCAGCCGCGAGCCTGCCTATGCCGCTCTCACTGCCGAACCTCCAGTTCTTTGAAAGAAACGTGAGCGAGTCACCAATTGCAGGGCCCTTATCACCCGCTGAAGACAGGTCCGCCCCCGTAAGGCCGGCACACCACGCTGCCATATCCCTGCTGTACCAGGCAGCACCTGTACCGCATATATCGCCGAAAACAGCGCCACCCTCCACAGAAGCAAGCTGATCCCTGTCACCCAGAAGTATAAGCCGCGACCCGGGCTTAAGCGCAGAAAAAAAGCTGTGCATAAGCTGCAGGTCCGCCATTGAACACTCGTCAGCAATAACAACATCAAAATCCAGGGGATTGCCCCTGTTGTGCCTGAACCCCGAGTTGCGGCCGTATCCAAGCAGCCGGTGAATGGTGAATGACTCAGCCTGCGAAATCAAGTCGCTGCCGCTGTTTGCAGAGAGCGCAAGTTTTGCCGCAGCCTTGCCTGTAGGCGCGGTAAGGGCCACCCTGGTATCAAACCCCGAAAGCCGCCTTGCCTCTGTTATAAGCGAAAGTATTCTTACCACGGTCGAAGTCTTGCCCGTGCCCGGCCCCCCGGATATCACCGAGAGCCCCCTTCTTAGGGAGATTGCCGCCGCAACAGCCTGCATGTCGGTCTCCCCGGCAACCCGCGGGAAATATTTTCCAAAGAGCGGCAAAAGGCTGTCAAGCGGCTGAAGGTCATCCATATTTCTGCACATTGAACGGACCATGGCCGAAAGCTCATTCTCGCATACCATCTGCCTGTGAAAGTAGAGGCTCTTACCCGAAATTAAAACCGGCAGCCTGTCACCCTCCATACCTGCGGCGGAACTTTTTTTTACGCACGATACAATTTCGTCAACGCCCGGAAGCATAATGCTGTCATAAAGACCGGCGTTATCGGGGTCTTCGGGTGAAAGCCACGACAGGCTTCTTCCGGCAACCCGTTCAGTAAAAAGGCAGACATTACCCTTTTCGATGGAACGGCTAAGAAGCATCATCATAAGAAAGAAGAGAGGCGAATCGTACCCGTCAACAGAAGAGAGGTAAAATGCAACATGCCTGTCCATGTCGCTGAAAGCCTCGAGTTTTTCAAGCTGTTCAATCCCGTAATTCACTCTATTCATGCCCCCTGAATATACTGTCAAGCTGCCGGGTAATTTCAAGTTCCGGCCGGGCGCTGAAAACGCCATCGTTACCCGTACCGTTCATGCCGCGTATAAACAGGTAAAAGACCCCGCCGAAATGTTTTTCGTAATCGTAACTGTCGCCCAGCCTCATGGCAAGGTACCTGTGAAGCGCAACGGTATATATATGATACTGAAGGTGGTAGTTATGCCTGTTCATCTCGGCTGACATCGCTTCAGCTGAATAATCACCATGCGAAAGCTCGAGCATGTTCGACTTCCAGTCCACTATGTAGTACCTGCCGCCGTAAGTAAAGACCAGGTCAATGTAGCCCTTCATCATACCCTTCATAGCGGGCAGGTCATCAGGTGCTGTGTATGCGCGCTGGTCAGGGTCATAACCCGGCATGAACTTTTTAAGGCCGGCAACCGCCTCTACGGGAAAGTGAAACTCAAGTTCGCTCAGCCGCTCATCCTGTCCAATAAGCGAAAGCCGCAGGCCGTCACCGTCCAGCGGCGAACGCAGCACATTTATAACCATATCTGTTACGGGCCCGGCGTACCCGCTGCCGAAACCGTACCTGTCCAGGGACTCAACCGCTTTTTCAGCAAAAAGCTCCCTGCTCTCCCAGGTAAAATCGCAGTTTTCAAAAATTTCGTGCAGGCATAGCCCTGACCTTGCGCCCGGAGGGAGTACGCAGGCAGCGGGCCTGAATGAGACAACGCTGCCTTCATCATCCTTTTCATCCCTGTCGTGCAGGGACGCGGCTATGGCCGAATAGCTGTACATCCTCCATCGCTGCGAGGGGTCACCTTTAAATTCTCTGCACTGCAGTACCGGTACAGGCTTCGCCTGTACCGCGGCCCCGGCCGCAAAACCCTGACCACGGATAAAACCGATTGATCCCCCTGAATCCTCTGAAATAATCTTCAGCATAAGCTCCGCGCTTTCATCATCAATATCACCTGTGATCATAGCCTTTAACCGGCTTCTTGAGGTAAAGAGTATATCCGAAAGCACGGTTTTGCCGAAACCGGCAGTTATCTTAATCATAACCCTGCAATGCGATTTAGCCCTGGTAAGTGCAACGTATATAAGCCTTGCGGTTTCAGACCTGTCCTCTTCGTCCCTGCGAAGCTTTACATCCCCGGGCAGTTCGTTGTCAAGATATAGAACGGGCACGCTCCCGCTGCCGTCATTCTCGTGGTAAACGGTCACATCCTCACCCCTGCCGGATGCTGACGCAAGGTAGGGGCAGAATACCACTGGGAACTCCAGCCCCTTGGATGAATGCACGGTCATAACCTTCACGGCCATGTCATCGGTTTCAAGCCTCATGCTGTAAAGGTCACCTTCGGGGGGATCGGCAATGTAGCGGGCCAGCCTGTCGAGCGTATCAGCGGGGCCAAGCCTGCTCTCAGCAGCCTCATCGCGAAGCAGCTCGGCTATATGAAGAAGGTTTGCCATTCTCCTGGTGCCGCCCGCGCACGAGAAAAGCCCCGCTGCAACATCCTCACCGCGCATGAACATGGTGAACATCTCCATGAAGCCCCTGTTCCACGCCTCCCTGTAAATAAAAAAACGCGACGATGCGCCCTCACCCTTTTCAGAAGCGGCTGCGCCATGGTCGCCAGCCATCAGCGCAATATCACCGGCGCTGAATCCACACAATCCCGTGGCAAGGGCGGTGCGAAGCCTTCTCTGGTCCGCGGGGTCAAGAATTGCAGAGAGCACAAAGTATAATTCCGCAGCCTCTGCCGAACTGAAGACCGAACCGGTGCTGCGCGTTACGGCTGGTATGCCCGCTGCCGCGAGCGAGGCCTTGACAATGGCAGCCTGGTTATTGGTACGCACAAGCACGGCAATATCTTCTGGCACAAGGTCTTTCCCCCCGATTGAGTAACCCCGGGCAAGCATAGAGCTTATCTCTGCCGCGAGCCTTGCAGCGATGACCCTGTCCCTGTCCGGTTCATGTTCATCAGCTTCGGCAATGTAATCAACGATCTCAAAAACAAGGGGGCTCACACTGCCGCCGGGTCCGATCAGGTCATCACACTGCCCCTCTTTACCCGGCATTACGGTGCTGAACCCTATTTTTTCAAAAACAAAGGGATTTTCGCAGCCGCCGAAGACCCGGTTTACCGCGTCAATAAGCCCCGGAGTTGACCTCCAGTTCCTTGCCAGTGTGTACCTGCTCCCTGCCATATCGGCTGCGTGCATGTACGAAAATATGTCAGCTCCCCTGAACCTGTATATCGCCTGCTTCGGGTCTCCAATCATAAAGAGCGCAGTGCCGCTGCCGAACATGGAACTGAATATGGCGAACTGCATGCTGTCGGTGTCCTGGAATTCGTCTATGAGAGCTGCCCTGTACCTGCTCCTGACCTTTTCTCCAAGGCGTTTGCCCGAATGCGAAACAAGCCCCAGGTAGACATCCCTTATGAGATCATCAAAACCCCTCTCGCCAGACGAAAGCGACTGCATTGCAGTCTCCGTTGATACCGATTCAAAGAGTTGTTTTATAACGGTTATCCTGAAGCGTTTTACCGTATCATTGTAACGATCCATGCCGGACTTCATAAGCTCCATCGCTTCAAAGAAGGGTGATTGTGGCGGAACCTTGCCCTTGTTTGTCCCCGCAAGAATGGCGCTCTGAGTGAACTTAAGCACCCGGTCGTTCCACAACAGCGGGTCACCCTTCGTAATATAGTCTTCAAGGGCCGCGATATATACCGGTATCCGGTCAGCCCTGTACTTATTGCCGTTTAAAGATGCAGTAGAGCTCATAAGTGCGCGCACATTATCACCATGCTCAATCCACACCGGCCGGAGCGATTCAAAGCAGGCGCATACTGCGGAATATGCGGACTCAACATCATCGGGCCCCGCGTCTGCGAGCCCGGGCCTGAGCCTGTATTCAGGAGACATCGGCCTCTTTTTGTATATTCTCAGGAGTAAATCCGGGCCCAGCGATGACATTAACACGTTGGCGGCATGCGGCGGCATGCCATATACTGTGCGCCTCCAGTAGTCAGTTACAGCGAGAACCCTTTTGCGGTCATCAGTGGTTATCGCGGTCCTGAAGGGTGAACGGCTTTCAAAGGCGTTGTCCGAAAGCACCTGCTGGCAGAACGAGTGAATTGTAAAGACCGATGCCTCGTCAAATCCGCGCAGCGCCCAGTGGAGCCTTTCGCGCAGCCCGGGCCTCTGCCTGTTCTTTTCGATTATGTCCGCGATGCTGTTATCCACTTTCGCGCCATGTTCAAAGTAGTCCACGGCGCCCTTGATGCACTGCCTTATGCGCGAGCGCAGTTCAGCAGTCGCCGGCAGGGTAAAGGTTACCACCAGTATGGACTCGACAGGGAGTTCATTCTCGACAACAAGGCGCAGGTAGATCATTGTTATGGTCCATGTCTTGCCTGTACCTGCGCTGGCCTCTATAAGGTTGGTCCCTTCAAGCGGGGAATCAAGGACACTGAACTCATTCATCACCCTGCACCTCCCCTGCCATGTTTTCATAGACCGGGCCGTAAACCGCCAGTGCCGTATCCCTGAACTTTCTGCCCGGAGAATAACCGCTGCCGAAAACCTTAAGTATGTATGGATCCGCGTTTTCAGGATACCTGAAGTTGTAGAACCTTTCGCGCGCAGCCTTCATGCCTTTCGCAAGGGGCTCATCTTTGCCCGGACTGTTGAATGCCTCAACAAAGGCGCGCGAGCTTTCAGGAAAGAGCTCCACGGGCCCGTTCATACCCTCAACGTAAAGGTCCGCGAGCTTTTCAAGCAGTGACTGCGCGTCAGCAGCGTAATCGAACACAGCCTGTTTAACGGAATAATTCCCCCTGGACTCTTCGCCGTAAAAAATACGGGTGCGAATTTTTTTACCGCAGGCGCAGAGCACAAGGTGTTCAATCCATGACCTTAAAAGGTCAAGGCTCCGCAGCCCAAAGGGGGCGGCAAATACAGGTTCCCCATCGTAAAGAGTGCATGGCTTAATCCGCAGATGCACGCCACGGCAGGTGACTTCGCAGCCTGCGAAATTTTCGGGCCGGGCAAAGGCGCCGGGAATCATCTCTATAAACCTCTTTACGCCGCCGGCAGATTTATCAAAGGCAGCCCTGCCTGCCGCGCCGTGAGGCAGCATTCCCGCGGCCTTCATTTTATCAAAGAGCGGCTGCGTGTCGCCGCCGCCGGCCATAACCTGCAGCAGCTCGCCGTTAAGGCTGTAACCGGTTCTGCGGTCAATCTCAAAGGGCTCGTCGTCAAGGGGGGCGGTCTCTTTTATCTCAAGAGAAATGCCCAGCCTTGAAACGCACAGGGCCCTGGCCGGGCTGCGCATAAACCATGCAAGGTCTGCGGTCGTCAGGCGGTATTCGCCCCCGGCTGCGGGTAGCGGGCCGCTGAAGAAGAGGGGCGATGCTGACGGATTTTTTATCGCAGCCTCTGCCTCTTTCATGTTCACCGGTGAGAAGCTGTAGAGTCCGCTTTCCGGCAGAAAGTATCCGCTGCTGTACCTGTTAAGCTTCTGCAGCGTGATCATAGCGCTGCGTATTTCATCAGCCTCAGCCGCGCTGCCGAAAGAGGCTATGTAATCAAGAAGTTCGCTCACCACAGGCGAGGGATCGTTGGTCGTGTTGTTTATTATATTCTGCCCGGTGTAGCTTATGTACAGCCTGTCCCGGGCCGAGATTATGGTTTCAAGAAACAAGTAGCGCCCCTCGTCCCTGACAGACCTGTCCCCCCTTGCAGGCTTTGCCGCCATAAGGTCAAATCCGCGCGAAGCAGACCTTCCGGGGAAAGACTTCGCGTCCATGCCAAGCAGGCAGATAACTCTGCACGGGATGCTTCTCATGGGGAGCATTTCACAGAATGTGACAGCACCGCTTATAAAATCTCTCACAGAGCCCGGCGATGCCATGCGTGATTCAATAAATTCTTTAACGGGCGCAATACCGACGCTGTCAGAAAAACCGGAGCTTATGCCGGCCTGTCGCAAAAGTGAAACCGCGTCCGTAACGGGCATCATCGCGCCGGGAACACCCTCAACCGTAGAGAAGAGTGAACTGATCATGAACATAAGTATGTCGTACCACTCGTGTAGTGTATGCTCAGACATGAGGTTCCGGCAGGACTCTTCAAGGGTCTTTATGTATGTAATAAATCTGCCCATAAGCAGAGAATCGCCGGGGTCGGCAGATTCAAGAGGTAGCACCCCCAGGCAGGGTTCATCGCCCGAAACGAGCAGCCCGGTAATAAGCCTTTTAATGCCCGCGCTGAATGTATTGGCTTCATCCGCGGGCAGGTTCATTTTTCGCCTGAACTCCGCGTCAATTCCCCAGCGCGCGTTCGTATCCCTTATCCACGATGCTATCCTTTCCCTCTCCTGCAGGTTAAATCCGAAGTGCCCCGAAATTTCAGCGCAGTCGAGCAGCGAGATTATCCGCGAAGCGGTAAACCTTGAACCGGGCAGGTCAAGCAGTTCCAGGAACGCCGCGATAGAAGGCTCCGATGCCGCGGGCTTTCTGTCGGCAATCCTGAATGGTATGTCCTTGCCCGTGCCGCTGCCCGAAAACACCGGTTCAACGCATCCCGAATAGATTTCAATATCGGGGGCCATGACAATAATATCGCGCGGTTCAAGCCCGTCATTGCTGTTAAACAGGTCAAGAATGTAGTCGCGCAGAACCTCAATTTCACGCATGGGGCTGTGGCAGGAATTTATTATTATGGAAGTATCATCAGCAATCTGCCCGGGTGTGAGTTTTTCGCCGGTGCGGGACCTGTCGGTCATGTTGAATATATCCTGCTGCACCATTGCCAGCAGCGTTCCGCCTTCGGGTTCATAAAAATTCTGCTCCGTGTCACAGTCCATAGAGAATATGCTGCGGATAAAGTCACGCCCCGGCCTGCCCATCGAGGCCAGCAGCGGGTTGCCCGAATCAAGGTGAAGGTCGGCTTCAGGATCAGATGGGGGTATGGGGAACCTTGAAATAATCTTCAGCTTGTCCTTTTCACCCAGAATATCACCCCAGTAAGCCTCAGATGGATTTAGCATGTACATGCGTATATCTGTGAATGACGAAGCGGCAAAGAGCAGGTTTATGTGATATAGCGGCAGATATGATATGCCGAACAGAGTAAGCCTGCGCGGAAGGTCCCCTGCGGGCCTGAACCCTTCAGAACGGAGCATGGGCTTAAGCCTCTCAAGGAGAGAAGGCGGGCTCTGCGAGTCGAGCTCCCGGGTTACCAGCCTCCAGAGTTCAGCCTGCCACAGATCTGCATCACCACCCCTGTCCCAGGCATTAATCATTTCAGGCCTGAAGGTCATGTACTGGTCAAAAACATCGCTTACAGCTGAACAGAGCTGGTACATCCTGACCCCTGAAGGGTCATCCCCTGTGTACTCAGCTATCTGGCTGAATACGGGCCTGTTCATAACCGACTTCAGCACCCGCATAATCTGCCAGGGGATTGACGCGCGGTCAAAATACCGTTCGTTCCCCGAACCTGGAAAAAAGCCCTCAAGAAGCATGGATGACATGTTATTGGGAAAGATATACCTGCAGTTGGCCCATACTCCGTTCGCTTCAGCGAGCCTGAGCGTAAGCCACTTCATCATGCCCATACTCTGCACGCATATAACCTCCCCCTGCATGGGGGGCAGCGGATAGGCCGCGAGGTCAGCGCTGCACATCTCTGCAAGCACCTCAAGCCTGTTGCCCGTAATCAGTGTGAATCCCGGCATCTTAACCTCCGCATATTCATCTGCTGCTCCATCTCCAGCACCCCGTCTCTTTATCAGATACCTGAAAATTCTGTTCAGCTTTTATTCCTGAACAATTTATCAATCAAACCTTTTATGCTCTGCCTGAACTTTTACCTAATCGTCTGAAGCATGATTATCATGACAGCAGGATTAACAGGATTTTGTATCAAATTATCTGCCCTGGTGCAAATTTCTCTTCATAAAAAAATTCATTGTTTTAAATCATGCCAATTCCTTAAACCTTTAATCCCTGAATAAAGGTTCAGACCCTTTTACCGCAAACTTCAAGCATAAAATTACATACCTGGCATCCGAAACAGAGAGCAATCCTTAATAAAATAATGCTTAATTTATAATATCACAGCAGGTACGACACAGAGTGTCCCATTCGTTTGTATAGTATATGCGGGAAATTTAGAGACTTCCGCACCAAAAAACCTAAATTTTTAGTATTTTTTATAATTTTTTGACACTATTTACAGAATAATGCTTGACTCTTTTATTGGTAATTGCTCTATTTTGATGTAATAAGAACAAAAAAACATCACTAAAAGGAGTGAATATGACCCAACAAAATCTAATTTCTTTCAATCCGTCTCAACAGGATCTCTCGGAGATCAAAAAGGCTATTGCCACCCTTAACACAAAGCTGCTCCCCCTTCTGAAAAATCTAAAAGGGGACGATAAAAACCAGCTTCCCAAAATGGGTGACAAGACCCTTGCCTTTGTCGAGAAGGCGCTTGAGCACAGCTCTTTAAATCCCGAGCTTGCGCCTCCATTTCTGGACATGGATGAATTCAGGTGCGACGTAAATGCCGTGGCAACACTGCGTTCACTGCACGGGCCCATCAGCCAGATTTCAGCCTCGCTCTCTGACAGCATGGCAATAGCAGGGAGCGATGCCTACTCCGCGGCGCTTATGTTCTACAATTCGGTTAAATACGCGCAAAAGGCTAATGTGGTAAAGGCCGGGAGCATACTCGATGACCTTTCATCCAGGTTCCCTGGCAAAAAGTCCCCGAAAAAACAATCCTCCTGATTAATGCACTTCATATTCCCGGCGGTATGCTCAAACCAGGTACTGCCGGGTAAAAACTTCATAAGAATATGATTATTTTTGTTTCAAAGGGGTGGAACGTCATGCCTCGCGGATAGAAATTTGCACCCCGGAGGTGGAAGTTTGGACCTCGGAGGTGGAAGTTTGCACCTCAGAGGTGGAAGTTTGGACCTCAGAGGTGGAAGTTTGGACCCCGGAGGTGGAAGTTTGCACCTCAGAGGTGGAAGTTTGGACCTCAGAGGTGGAAGTTTGCACCTCAGAGGTGGAAGTTTGGACCTCAGAGGTGGAAGTTTGGACCTCAGAGGTGGAAGTTTGGACCTCAGAGGTGGAAGTTTGCACCTCTCGAAGACGCTGCGCTCTGTTCGGGAGCGGATGCCCGAAGGGGCTGTCACATCGGGTAATAACCCCGGGGGGTGAGTCCCCGGGCCCTGTGTTACGGCCTGCCCTGCCCTGCCTGTTCCAGCAGTTCCTGTATAGCCTTTACAAGATCGTAGTACTTAAATGGCTTCTGCACATACCTCATGGGCATTTCGCTCTTAAAGTCTCCCGGAAGAAGGTTTTCGTCATACCCGCTGAAAAAGACCACGGGGAGTTTCAGTTCGGGCCCGCGTATATTATTGTACACGTCCCAGCCGTTCATACCGGGCATTATTACGTCCAGTAAAAGCAGGTCAACAGCATCGCTCTGTTTTCCGTAAAGTTCAACGGCTTCAAGCCCGTTGGTTGCCGTAATCACGCTGAATCCCGAATCCTCAAGTATTCTGCATGTATATCTGCGTATAAGTTCGTCATCCTCCGCGATAAGTATTGTTCCCCTGCCGCTGTAATTATCGTCAACGCTTCCCTGTTCTTCCTTCTCAACACCCTCCGGCCCGTCGCTATAAACCGGCAGGTAGACTGTAAACGTGCTCCCCTTGCCCGGGATACTGTGAAAGTCAATATACCCGCGGTGCTGCTTGACAATGGCGTAGGCTGTTGCCAGACCCAGCCCGGTTCCCCTGTTCTTCTCCTTGGTGGTAAAGAAGGGTTCAAATATTCTGTCATGGTATTCGGGGGGAATGCCGACGCCCGTATCGGTCACGCTTATCATTGAATATTCACCGGGCTGCATTATGCTGTCGAAGCATGGCCAGGGTTCATCGATAATCACGTTTTTTGTCCTTATTACGACAGAGCCGTTCCCATTTGCCGCGTCACGCGCGTTAATGCACAGGTTCATCACAACCTGTTCAAGCTGGCCCGAATCACCAAAGATGCTGCGCGCGTCCCCTCCGGGTATAAACTCAAGGGTAATATTTTCGCCTATTACGCGCCGGAGCATCATGGTAAGGCCGTTTATAAGATCATCGGGAAAGACAGGCTCGGGCTTGAACTTCTCCCTCCTGGCAAAGAGCAGAAGCTGTCTTACAAGGCTGCGCGCCTTCTCGCCCGAATCTACTATGTTGCTTATGTATTCGAACATCTCGCTCCCGTTGTCAACGTCCATGAGCGCGAGGCTCCCGTACCCCAGTATCACCTGGAGTATGTTGTTAAAATCGTGCGCCACTCCGCCGGCAAGCCTGCCTATGGCCTCCATCTTCTGCGACTGGTAGAGCCTTGTTTCAATCTCCTTGCGTTCGGTTATATCCTGGAAAAGCCCCCTCAGGGTCAAAGGGTTCCCGCCCTCATCGCGGTTGTTGATCGCGGCTGATATCCTGAACCACTTGTACTCGGAGCCTATTTTAAAGCGGAACTCCGTTTCGCCTGTATCATCAAGTCCCTTTAACAGCCTTCCGATCCACTGCCTGCTCCCTGTGACGTCTTCGGGATGAAGCGCGATAAAAAATTCATCAAGCCCCAGTATAATCGAAGTGTCGCCCGCGCCCGCAACGCTGTATTCATCCCTCATAAGATAGAGCTTCATTTCGGCCACGTTTATGTACCAGAGCCCTATACCGATCCTCTCGGTTATAAACTTAAGTCCTTCGTCCTTCCTTTCAAGCTGTGATTCCAGCGCGCGCAGCGAAGTCAGGTCCTGGGCAATACCGACCAGTTTAACCGGTATGCCATCTTCAAACACAGCCTCCCATGTAAAATGCACATACCTTACCTGGCCTTCGACTACCAGCCTGAAGACCATTTCAGAATTTTCGCCCCTGGAGACCGCGTTTTCAAACTGCTCGACCACAAATTTCCGGTCTTCGGGGTGGATCCTGCCCGCAAGGGCCTCTCTGCCGACGGGTTCCTTTCTGTCATAATAATCGCCGTATCCCCAGAAGTCCGAAAGCTGGCGGTTTGTTATAAACCTGTCGGCGCTGAAAATATATTCCCAGGGAGACATGCGCCCCAGCCTGATTGCGCTCGCAAGCCTGCTCTCGCTGTCGCGCAGCCTTGTCTCCCTTTCCCTTATACGCTCCTCAAGCCCCCTTACAACGGTCGTATCAAGAACATACCCGTTTGCAGAAAGCCCCCTGCCCGAACTGTCCCGCTGGTTTACGATGCCGTTAATATGCACCCAGCGCCAGCCCCCTTTGCCGTCCGTTATCCTGTAGTCCACATCGAACTCACCCTGATCCCCCCTGATCATTGAATCAATGGCGGGCATAAATACAGTCCTGTCATCGGGATGAGTCAGTTCAATCCATGCCTCAAGATTAACGCCCGAGAGTCCGGGCCCGAAAACCAGTCTTTCATTGAACTGGTTGTAGAGTTTAAAATTATTCAGGTCAAGCTTCCACGGCAGCACCTTTACAGATTCGAGCGCCGAAATATAGTTCTGGAAAAATGAAACAGCCTGCACAGCCATGGCGTCCGCAACTGCGCTCTCCATTATTCTTCCTGCCACAAGGGATTCATAACCGCTGCCGTACAGGAACCGCTTGAATCGCATCCTGTACATCCTGCCGTTAATCTCCCTGTCAGCGGACAACAGTGTCATTTCAGGAAAATCGCCAGCGTCATCAACCAGGCATGACGAGCATGGCTGCCCGCCGTCATGCCCCTGCAGACAGAACCTGCCGCCTGATGTGACCTCGCTTCCGAAAAGCTGTTCAAATTCCTTATTGTGGCCTGCTATTCTGCATCCCCGGCCAAGTATGACCCATGCCTCAAAGGGTTCAGCTGCACTCTCTTTTTTTTCCATGCCGTCCGTATCACCAATTTAAAAAAAATAGCCCGGGAACAACTCTTCAGTATTCCAGGTTTGCCACTTAAAAAAAACGGGTTTTTAATCCCGCACATGATTAAATAATTGAAAATTACAATGATATATTTTCCTCTGTAACTTAAGAAGTCAACACTATTAACAGGAAAGGTCTATGCCCTCATATAAAAACCGGTATCACAAAATCTCGTACAATGTAGTAAACTCATCATCCTCCAACCTTAATGATATACTTCTTCTTCTTCATGACAACGGCCAGTCATCCAGGATATTCGATTCTGAACTGAAATATTTTTCAGGATACTTTAAAACCATAACAGCAGACCTTGCGGGACACGGCCAGTCGCCCGATGGTACGGGCGCTTCGGACAATTTCTGGATTGACCACGCTGTTACACTCTGTGAGCTTCTCGATAAAATCAAGGTTAAAAGAACTGCTGTCATAGGCATAGGCGGAGGCGCGCTTGTGGCGCTCAACATGGCCATGATTAACCCCGGCTCAGTAAGCAGCATACTGGCCGAGAGCATTCCGGGCCATGAACCTGACCAGGAATACCTGAACAGCCTTGTCTCTTACAGGGAAAAGATCAAAAACACAGACCTGCGCAGCCGCTACCAGTCATTAAACGGTTCAAAGTGGGAACGTATACTCGATGAAGACACTGAAATGCAGAAGAGGTTCCTCGATTCAGGGCACAGCTATTTTATAAACGAGCTCTCAAAGGTAAACTGCCCTGTTCTGTTCGCGGGGTGTGAACCGCACGAATTTGTGCCGCAGATGGAGGAACGGACAAAGACGATGATCCCCATGCTCAGGAAGTCGCAGGTACACATGTACAGGCCCGCGTCCTACCCCCTGTTTCTCAGCAGGAACGACGAGTTCAGGTCAATGTCGCTCTACTTTCTCATGGACTGAAAGTTCAAAGCAATGGCCTGCAACCACTTGCTCTGCGGTAATGCCGCTTCTTCTTTCACACCGTAATACAGGGGTTGGCGTATTTATTCTTTTGATGAACCTGAAATTTACCAGCCTGGCGCGGAATTTTTTTACGCAGAATTCAGATTATGGTAAAACTCTCCGGGGCCCGTATTAAGCCGGAATTATTTTCTCCGGGTGCCCTGAGCCCCTGCGGCTGATCTTTTTTGCTTTATCCCGGCCAGCGATTCGGCGCGCGAGGGGATTATCATGCGACCCGCCCTTTCAAAGAATATATAATCACCGAACCACCTGATAAGAACAAAAATCTTGTTTCTGAATCCTATAAGAAAAAATATATGTATGCCCAGCCAGAGTATCCATGCGGGGAACCCCTTTACTTCGAACGACCCTATCCTGGCAACGGCTGAATTGCGGCCAATTGTAATCATTGATCCCCTGTTTTTGAACCTGAACTCCAGTGGCTTTTTACCCTGTACCATGCGCAGAATACTTTTTGCAGCATGAACACCCTGCTGCGTCGCGACCGGTGCCATCATCGGCAGGGGCTTACCCTGTTGTTCAAACCAGGCCATGTCTCCGCATACAAAAACATTTTCAGCATCTTTAAGCTGCAGGGTGCGGGCAGACTCAATCCTTCGGTCGGGCCTTGAAGAGAATTTCCGGTCAGCCCGCACATCCTCGCCGCTGACTCCCGCTGTCCACAGGATTGTTGCAGCCCTTATCACTGCCCCGTCCGAAAGAAAAACGGCATCGGCGTCTACGCGCCTTACCGCTGATCCGGTCATAACAGTTACTCCCATGCGCTCCAGAATTTTACCGGTGTAGGCCGAAGCCTTTTTACTGTAGCCGGGTATAAGCCCGGGCGCGGCATCGATCAGTATTATCCTTGCAAGCCCCAGGTCAAGGTCGGGAAAATCTTTATACAGGGGGCCGCGCACAAGTTCTGCAAAGGCCCCGGAAAATTCAACGCCTGTGGGCCCGCCTCCGATAACCGCGAAGGTAAGCAGCCGCGCCGCTTCGGCCGGATCATTACAGAGTGAGGCTTTTTCAAAACAGCCCAGTATATGGTTACGCAGCCTGATCGCGTCGTCAAGGGTGTTAAGGTTAAGGGTATGCTCCCTTGCGCCTTTAATCCCGTAAAAATCGGGCCTGCTCCCTGTGGCTATAATCAGGTAATCGTAGGGCACGTCGCCGCGATCGGTCTTAACAAGATTCGCGGCCGTACTGATGCCGGTAATTTCAGCCATGAGAAAGCGGATATTCTTTCTTGTGCGGAGCACCGAGCGCACGGGGTATGCTATATCTGCTGGTTCAAGTTCCGCGGCACCCACCTGGTAAAGGAGCGGGTAGAATGTATGGAAGTTATTCCTGTCAATTATGGTCACCGTGATATCTTTGCCGGCAAGGGTTCCGGCCGCGAAGAGTCCGCCGAAACCGGCACCAAGTATTACAACCCGCTTAGTCCCGGATTGCATCAGTGTTCCCTGCCATCCCTGTTCAGCAGGGTAATAAAGAGCCGGGCAAGGCGCTTCATGTGGGCCACACCCTCCTCCCTTGATCTGCCCGGGTACTTGCCGAATGTGAAGACTATGCCGTTAAGCACTGAAAAGATAAGGTGAGTCATAAGGCGCAGATCCTTAGCGCCGGTCTCCTTTGAAAGTATCCTGTCGAATATGCCGAAAAGTTCCCTCGAGACCTCTTTAAGCTGATCAATAGATTCCTTCGTCCTGAACTTTCCATCCATTACGCAGTGCTGCACAATGCGCATGTAGTCGTAGTTGTCGATCATCTCCTCCATGTAGCGCACCGCGACCTTATCCAGGGTATCGTTGCCCGAATTGACCATCTCGTTCATAATCCCTATGGCACGTTCATAACCGCGCAGCGAGACCTCGACGTAAAGGGTCTCTTTATCGGGAAAGTAGGTATAGATTGAACCCGGTGATATGCCCACCTCTTTTGCCAGGTCCCGCATGTTCACGTCGTCAAAAGGTTTTTGTGAAAAAACCTTCTCTGCCACGTCAAGGATCAGGTTTTTTCTCTGAAGCTTCTCCTGTTCCTTAAGGTCTGTAAATTTTCCTGGTTCTGTCATTGCGTCCCTGTGCTTAAGTCAGATATCTTTTTATTTGAGTGAGCAGATTTCAGGGTTCATACCCACTTATTCACCTAAACCCCTTACCGGAATCTATTCAAATAAAATTATTTTATATCCGAATTATTGCAAGAAAATATCGTAATAAATTTCATTTCTTTCGCTAAATACCATTTGACTTTTTAAACACATATTATTATACTAAACATTGTTCAATAATAAATACGCCGTTTAAAGAGGCTGTATGAAAATTCACGCGTTAAAGGGATACATAAACACTCTATATATTGCCGAATATGAGCATGGCCTGCTGCTTATGGATGGAGCGTCACCTGCAGACCTTGATGTTATAGAATACTTCTGTAAAATAAGACTGAAAAGGCCTGTTCCTGACATAAAACTTGCGGTTGTAACACACATGCACCCTGACCATTCGGGCTGCGCTCCTTTACTGCGCAAAAAATACGGCACAAAAATTGCCGCCTATAAGAACATCGATAAATGGTACTCCGGCCCCACGGGCTGGATTCAGCACAAACTGGACTGCCTTATGGCACAGCTTGTTGCGGCAAAACAGAAGACAAAAATACGGCAGGTATTCAGCCGGCGCATCACAGGCCCGGATTTTCTGATGAATGACGGTGACAAACTCCCCCTTTTCCCGGACTGGCAGGTTATCTACACGCCGGGACATACCGCGCACGACATGGCAATATACCATTCAGGTAAAAAAACACTCTACTGCGGCGACAGCATAGTCGAGGTAAAGGGCAGGTTCAACCTGCCGCTGCCTGTAATATTTAAAGATAGAATGAAGGATTCGTACCACAGGCTGGGATTACTGAAGTGCAAAGAGATAATTCCCGCGCACGGAAAAATAATTGATACATCCCTGCACCCGGAGCTGTTTAATGATATGGAAAAGCTGCTTGAAACGCCGCCGAATAAACTGAGACGCAGGGTACACTATTTTTCAGTATGGTCACCCGATATCTGGAAACCCGCAGTGCGCAGGCTGCTGTTTTAAGGGACAATCCGGGACAAAAAAATCATTACAAAAATAACTCCCGGTGAACAGAGAAGATACCCGGCTAAAGATATCTTCAGGTCGCGCACCTTCCCGGGAGAAAATTTTTAAAACGCTGCATTTTCCAGCGGAAGACTTTTATTATTCGCTCATCCTTCGTAAAAATGCGGGAATGTCAAGGTCCTCGTTCTGGAAGTTCCCCTTCTTTCTGCCTTCGTAGTCAAGGGTAAAAGTTCTTCTGGCCGCAGGTGCGCCCTGCTTCTGAACATCATGCTTACCGTCAATAAGTGTAAGGGATGTTCCAGTGGGAGTTGAGGCCACCGAGGGTTTAACAGGTGTTGACGTGAGCATATTCTTTTTGCGGTCAAAACCTGTTGCTATTACGGTGATCCTTACCCTCTCGTCAAGTGCCGGATCAACGGTGGTGCCGAATATTATGTTTGCGTCAGGATCAACCTGCCGCGTTATTTCACTTGTTACTTCGTGGACTTCATGCAGCGAAAGGTCATTGCCCCCCGCTATGTTTATGAGTACAGCCTTGGCCCCTTCGATACTTGTCTCCTCAAGAAGAGGCGACTTGATTGCCATGTGCGTTGCCTCTATTGCCTTGTTCTCGCCAGTACCAATGCCCACACCCATGAGCGCATCTCCGGTCTCTTTCATTACCGTGCGCACATCGGCAAAGTCCACGTTGACCAGGCCAGTTACCATTATCAGGTCTGCGATCCCCTGCACACCCTGACGCAGGATGTCATCAGCAAGCTTAAAAGCATCTTCTATAGGCGTCTTGCGGTCAATTATTTTAAGAAGAAGGTCATTGGGGATTGTAATTAATGTATCTACATGCTCTTTAAGGTTACGGATACCCTCTTCGGCCTGGGTCTGCCTGCGCTTTCCCTCTACCTTGAAGGGTTTGGTTACCACACCTACAACAAGTGCGCCCTCCTCCTTCGCAATTTCCGCAACAACAGGTGCTGCCCCGGTACCTGTTCCGCCGCCCATACCTGAAGTAATAAAAACCATGTCAGCTCCCTTAAGAGCCTTTGTAATTTTGTCCCTGTCCTCGTTCGCAGCCTCACGCCCAACCTCGGGATTTGCCCCGGCCCCCAGACCCCTGGTCAGTTTTGCCCCGAGCTGAATCTTCTCCTGTGCCAGGCTGTCACCCAGTTGCTGGGCATCTGTGTTGGCAACAATGAATTCAACCCCCTGCATCCCTGTTGCGATCATCCTGTTAACGGCATTGGTTCCCGCTCCCCCCACGCCGATAACCTTGATTATAGTGGTTAATGGTTTATCCTCTTCAAGTTTGAACATGTACCCTCCAGGTAAGCTGTATATGTGTGATACGCGAACGTATTATGTCTCATTAGACGACAGTATTAATTAATTAAAATAGAATTAATCCCCATCATTACCACTAAACTATTTATATCTAAAACATTAATTTCATTTGTCAAATCGTTTTTGTTTTTCTGCATTAATAAAAGAAAAAAACTTCACTTTTTTGTACAAAACTGCTGTTTTGCCGCAACAGTACGGCCCTGCGGGGCCCTTTCGGGGCAGCGCCCCGTACCCCCTTCAATGATGCTCTGACCCCTAAAAATACTCTTCGAGTATCTTCTTTACCCTTGACATTAATCCCGGTTTAGAGACTCCAAATCTCCCCTGGCTCCTGAACCTGTTCATCCTGACCCCATACTTAAGAAGGCCCACACCGTTCGCATACTGCGGTGTTGCAACAACATCCTTAAGACCCGCGATGTCTCCGGGTATGCCTATACGTACAGGCATATTGAATACACGCTCTGCCGCCTCGACCGAACCGTCCAGCATACTGCCGCCGCCCGTGAGAACCACACCGGCAGCAAGCATCTCCTTCTTGCCGCTCCTGACAAGTTCATGATCAATCATCTCCATGATCTCGCTCATACGCGGCTGAATAATCTGGGTCAGTTCCTGCCTGAACAGCCTGCGCGGCGCCCTTCCGCCCACCGAAGGGACCTCAACCATCTCAGCCGAATCCACAAGCGAAAGATCGGCGCACCCGAACTTCTTCTTAATCATCTCCGCAGATTCAATGGATGTGCGAAGTCCTATAGATATATCGTTTGTCACATGTATGCTCCCTACCGGGAGGACTGCAGAATAGGCAACTCCCCCCTCCATGTAAACCACAAGGTCAGTTGTTCCGCCGCCCAGGTCTACAAGGGCAACACCAAGCTCCCTTTCATCCTTTGCCAGTACCGCGTCCGCTGACGCGAGCGGATTAAAAATAATATCCCTGTGCTGAAGCCCCGACTTGGCAACAGCCTTTATCATATTCTGTATGCTGGTCGTGGCTGCTGTTATAATATGCACCTCGGCCTCCAGCCGCACACCGCTCATCCCCACCGGGTCCTTTATTCCGGCCTGGTCATCCACGGTGAACTCCTTGGAAAGGACGTGCATTATCTCCCTGTCGACCGGTATCACGATCGCCTGCGCAGCCTCGATTACACGCTTGACCTCCTGGCTGCTTATGGTCCTGTTCCTGTTGGCTATGGCAACCACACCTTTGGAGTTTTCACCTTTTATGTGCTGGCCGCTTATCCCCACGTAAACACTTGTTACGTCGTAACCGGCCATAAGCTCGGCATCATCCACAGCCTTGACAATCGATGCGGCCGTGTTGTCAATATTTACTATGACTCCGTTCTTCATTCCAGTGGAGGGGGCGACTCCCACACCGGCAACCTCAACCTGGTTGTTCTCGTTTAGAAAACCGATCACTGCACATGTTTTGGTTGTTCCTATATCAAGCCCGACTATAATGTCTTCCATCCGTCATTCCCCCGCAACTTTACTTCACTAAAACTGATTCATCCCTGAGATCTACCGAATCGGGATACCTGCCGGCCTGGTCCAGCAATGCCGCTGTCCTGTCCAGCCTGCGGAATCCGGCCATACTGTTCCACATTGTAAAAACCGTTCTTCTGCTCCGGAGCATCACCCTCAGGGTATTATGCCCGGCTATTTCGATCTGCTGCAGCTCTCCGCACAAAACTGATCTGTCCGACTTAAGCTGCTTCAGACTCCCCAGGAGGCTCGCGAGCTCAGTGTTCTCAAGGCCCCTGTCAAAATCATGCCTCCTGACAATTATTATCGGCATATCCGTTTCAAAAAAACTGCCCGATACCATTACATTCATATTATCGTCAACAAGTACCGGTACACTCAACTCTTTATCAACAACAAGTAACATGAAGAGCGGGTACCTCTCGCGCACAGTTACCACAAGGTTTCCATTCCCGGCAACGATTTCGTAACTATCAATCATCACGTCACTGCCCAGCACCCTGTTCAGTCTCTCCATATCCACCGAAAACTCTTTGCCCGAACGACTTATCCCTGCCCTGCGGACTATATCACGGCCTGATACATTGATCACTCCCCTGAACTCGATCTTTCCAGGGAATAATGCCGTCTCTGTCATTGCCGGGAGCGCGCACAGCATTACCAGTAGAGTACAGAGTAACGCATGTAACCCGGTTTTTGTCATGAACTATTTAATCTCCGCCAGTATCATTGGTCCGGCCTTGTATATATCACCGGCCCCCAGCGTGAGCACAACATCCCCTTCACGCAGTACCGGAACCACCATGGCCGGTATATCATCAAGCCTGTTCACAACCACAGGCCTTCTGTTTTCATGCTTCTCCATTGCCTGGCATATAAGCTCAGTCGAAACACCCTCGATCGGCTGTTCACCCGCAGGGTAAATACCGGTCATAAAGACCTCGTCAGCGCCGGCAAAAGACTGTCCGAATTCATCCCATAGCAGCTCTGTCCTTGAATACCTGTGGGGCTGGAACACCACAACAATCCGTCTGCCCAGGCTCCTTAAAGCGGAGAGAGTTGCCCGTATTTCTGTCGGATGGTGACCATAGTCATCCATGACTGTTATTCCGCTCTTTTCTCCTGTCTTTTCAAGTCTGCGCCCAACGCCACGGAAGTTGGCCAGACCATGTTTTATCTTTTCAACCGGAAGGCCAAGCTCAGTCGCAACTGCTATTACTGAAAGTGCGTTGCTCACGTTATGGTTACCCAGCTGCGCCAGGCTGAACTTCCCCATCTCCTCCCCCCTGTGATCACAGGTAAAACAGGTCATTCCGTCGCTGCGGTGCACATCGCGCGCGACAAAATCAGCGTCGGTGCTGAACCCGTAGGTGTAATACGGCCTTTCCACCCGAGGAAGCAGTTCGCGCACCACGCTGTCATCAATGCAGAGCACCGAATAACCATAAAACGGTATGTTGTTCATGTATGTCAGGAACGCATCCTTGAGCCCTTCAAAGTACTTGTAGTGGTCAAGGTGATCCGCGTCTATGTTTGTCACAATCGCTATGCTGGGCAGAAGTTTCAGAAAGGACCCGTCCGATTCATCCGCTTCGAACACAATGTATTCACCCTCGCCAGCCCTGGCATTTGACCCGAAATTGAATACCTTGCCGCCGATAATGGCAGTGGGGTTCATTCCGCTGTCGTTCAGCACCGAGGCGAGCATGGAGGATGTTGTGGTTTTGCCGTGAGTACCGGCTACGCCGATGCCGTGCTTAAGCCTGACAAGTTCCGCGAGCATCTCGGACCTGTGGATAATTGGTATGCGCCTTCTGCGGGCTTCAATTATTTCCGGGTTGGCCAGGTCAATGGCGCTTGATGAAACCACCACATGATAATCACCTATGTTCGACGGAAAGTGGCCTGTATATATGGTCGCGCCCAGGCTCTCAAGCCTCCTGGTTACATCCGATGACTTCAGGTCTGAACCCGATACCTCGTAGCCCAGGTTTATAAGTATCTCGGCGATTCCGCTCATGCCGATACCGCCGATACCTATAAAATGCATTCTTTTAGATTTTCTGAACAATTCGTCTAACCCCTGTTAATCAATGTATCTTTTATGTGTTTAACTATGACGTCAGCGGCATCTGTCATCGCCGCTTTCTTCGCGCTTTCAGCCATATCCTTAAGCCTGCGCGGGTGCGAGAGCAGCTCAAAGAGTACAGGTGCCACCTTTTCTGCAACGGCATCGCTGTCGCTTATCTTTACTGCGGCACCCGCTTTAACAAAGGCGTCAGCGTTTTTATCCTGGTGGTCCATTGCCGCGAATGGATAAGGTATAAGAATAGACGGCACTCCGGCTGCCGCAAGTTCCATCATGACTCCGGCACCGGACCTGGATATTGCTATATCGCACGCCCTGTAAGCCTTGCCCACACGCTTTATGTATGGCGAAATGTAAATCGATCCGGCATCGGGCTCGCTCTGCGATCTTCTCTTGAACTCGTCAAATGAAAGATCGCCGGTACTCCATATTATCCCGGTATTTTTGAATTCATGCGGGTACTTGTTTTTTAGTCCCAGCGTTAGTTCATTCAGTTTAACTGCCCCCTGGCTTCCCCCTATGACAAGAATAATTTTACTGCAGTGCTCAAGATGAAAAGCTTTTTTTGCCTCTGTTTTACCCGCGGATACAAGTACGCTGTTGCGTATGGGATTTCCACAATGAACAAACTTTTCAGGGAACTTCAGATATTCAGCTGATTCAGCAAAGGTTGAAAAAACCATGGCGCAGTTTTTTTCAAACCAGACTGTAACCTTGCCCGGCACACTGTTCTGTTCGCAGAGAAAATACGGGGTGCCGCTTAACTTTGCCGCAGCGAGCGCCGGCGCTGAAACGTACCCGCCCATGCCGACTACTGCCGAAATATTTTTCTTTCTGATAATTCTTTTTACGCGCAGCAGGGCGCGGATAAAACTGATCACAAATCCGGGCAGCTTAAATGGATTGCGGGTCAGGGCAGGCGCCCTGTAGGTGAGCAGCTTGCTGCTGTCAAGTTCACCGAAAGTAGAAAACCTGAGATCATTTTTCCCGGTCAGGAAAAAGGGGTTCATGCTGCCATCCTCTGAAAGTTTTTCGAACAGGGCAAGACCGGGGCTTATGTGCCCCCCGGTTCCACCCCCGGTTATAAGTATATTCTTACTCATTGTGCCACACCTCGTCAAATGATACTTCGCGGTACGCAGCGTCCCTGTACCTGGATATATTAAGCAGTATTCCTGCTGCAATCATGCTTGAAAGAAGGGATGACCCGCCGTAGCTTATAAACGGAAGGGGTATCCCGGTAGTAGGCAGAGACCCGGTAACCACACCCATATTTATGAACGCCTGCACAATGATCAGCAGGCTGAGTCCCAGCGCGAGCAGCCTGCCGAAATCGTCGGGAGCCTCAAGCGCTATCTGCACTCCGCGCCAGAACACGAAGCAGAAAAGAAGAGCGATACTCACTGTCCCGGCAAGGCCTGTCTCTTCGGCTATTACAGCGAATATAAAATCGGTATGCGGTTCGGGCAGGCGTGCTATCTTCTGCGTGCCGAAACCAAGCCCGGTACCTATAAGTCCCCCCTTTTTAAACGCGGTAAAGGACTGAATTACGTGGTACCCCAGACCGTACCTGTCATGCCAGGGGTCAAGGTATGAAATAATCCTGTCCCACCTGTAGCTTACCTGGTATATGAGAAGGTAGAACATCGGCACGCTTATTACACCCAGCAGAATCATATAGAGCAGTGGAAACCCGGACACAAACATGATAAACACAGAGACAAAGAGAAGATCGATCGCAGTGCCGAAATCGGGCTGCATCATTACCAGTATAAAAATTGTCGCAAGAACGATCATCGGTATGAGCAGCCTCATAACATGGCTCTCGCTCGCATCTGCCGAATATATCTTTACCAGGTAGATTACTACCGCAAGTTTTACAAACTCCGAAGGCTGAATTCTCATGGGGCCAAACACCAGCCATCTTGAAGATCCCTTGGCCCCCGTACCTATGCCCGGCACCAGCACCATTACCAGCAAAATGAGCGACAAAAGAAGCATCAGCTTCGTGTACTTTGCGTAATTCCTGTAATCAATATTCTGAACCGCAAGCAGGGCACCAAGGCTGATGATGAACCAGAGCACCTGTTTTTTAAGAAAAAAGAATGAATCCCCGTATATCCTGTAGGCCATAACAGCACTGGCACTGTAGCTCATGGCAATGCCTATCCCAGCAAGTGCAAAGACTGCAACGAACAGAAGAAGATCGGGTTCCCCCCTTCTCCTTGTATCGATCACATTGTTCAGGTCCAGGATATTTTACCCCCCGCCAGTTTCTTGACGCATTCCTTGAACACCTTGCCGCGCTCGTCGTAGCTTGTGAACATGTCGAACGAAGCGCACGCCGGTGAAAGAAGGATCATGTCCCCCTCGGCAGACATCCGCATTGCCTTGACAACCGCGTCCTCCATGTCTGCAGCCTTTGTAAAATTCATGCCGCTGAATATTGAGGCAAACATCTCCGCCGATTCGCCTATGAGCACTATCCCCCTTGCCTTCTCCATGACTACATCGCGAAGCCTTGAATAATCGTCACCTTTAGTGCGTCCGCCGATTATAAGAATACCCTTATCCTTTATGCTCCGCACGGCCATCTCTACCGCACCGATCGTAGTAGCCTTTGAATCGTTCACAAACGTACGTCCCATATATTCGCCGGCCTGTTCCATCCTGTGCTCAAGCCCCTTGAACGTGCGTATCGCATCGACAATTCTGCCGGGATCGGGAGATGTCCCCGTCTTTTTATGGAGAGCTATAACCATTAGAACCGAGGCCAGTACATTCTGAACATTATGAATTCCGAGTACCGGAATATCATCCAGTCTTGCAACCGGAAGATCAACACCAAGCATGGAAAAATATAAGCGGTCGTTAAAAATAAAAGCGTCTGCCTCGTTGTTGCCGGTTGAGAAACAGAGTGAATTTACCGGATACTCACCGCGTGCCGCCATGAGCATGTCGCTGTCCATGTTGTATACAAACCAGTCATCATCAGACTGATTCATGAATATTCTTTTTTTTGCAGCGAAATATTCGTCCATGCCGTTATACCTGTCAAGGTGGTCCGGTGTAACGTTAAGTATGGCGGCCACGTCGGGCTTAAAGGTATCTATGGTTTCAAGCATAAACGATGACAGTTCTATTACAGTAACAGTTTTATCAGTTGTCTGTTGCGCGAGAGATATAAGTGGTATCCCGATGTTGCCCCCAACAAGTGTATGGAATCCAAGTGAACTCAAAATATGGCCGGTAAGGCTCGTGGTTGTGGATTTGCCGTCAGTGCCGGTTATGCCCACGGTGTATCCCTTCATGTTTCTGTACGCCAGCTCGATCTCGGCGATAACCGGTATCCTGCGGTTTTCAGCCTCGCGGACAAGAGGAATAATCCGGGGAACGCCGGGGCTGAGTACGGCAACGTCAAATCCTTCATCAAGAATTGAAGGCTCCTGATTACCGGCGATAACCCGGACTGAAGTATCGAGTTTCGCGATTATATCTGCAAGCTCATCAGCGCTTTTCGTGTCGGTTACAGCAACATCAACCCCGCGTGCCGCAAGAAAATTCGCGGTAGCCAGCCCTGTCCTGTACCCCAGGCCTACGACAAGCGCTTTTCTATAAGTATCGTTCATCAGCATTCCTTACAGTATCTTCAGCGATGCAAGCCCCATGATCGCAAGGACAATCCCTATAATCCACATCCTTGCCACAACCTTCTGCTCGGGCCAGCCCGACAGCTCAAAGTGGTGATGAATGGGGGCCATCTTAAAGACCCTCTTTTTTCTCAGCCTGAATGACCCGACCTGAATAACAACAGATAATGCCTCAAAAACAAAAATCCCCCCCACTATAACGAGAAAGAATTCTTTTTTAATCATAATCGAAACTATACCGATGACACCGCCAAGCGCGAGCGAACCGGTGTCCCCCATGAATACGCTCGCGGGATTGCTGTTGAACCAGAGAAAACCTATTAGAGCGCCTGTGAGCGCGGATAGAAAAACAGTCAGTTCGGCAGCATGGGCTATGTACGGTATTCCCAGGTATTCGGCAATCTTCACGTTGCCCGTCAGGTATGTCATTATCGCAAGTGTTGCAGTAACAATACCGACTGTTCCGGCTGCGAGGCCGTCAAGTCCGTCCGTAAGGTTAACCGCGTTTGAGTAGCTGATTATGACAAAGATCGAGAAAAAAATCCATGTCCAACCAAGGTCGGTTATGGCACGCTTGATAAATGGTATGTAGAGCGTTGTGCACTCGCCGGGATTAGAGGGGAATAAAAAGACCGCAGCCGAAACTATTGCAGCGACACCTATCTGCACTGTCAGTTTACCCCGGGGATTAACACCATCCTTTCTCTTCTTCACTGCCTTTATATAATCATCCATGAACCCGAGCGTGCCCAGCAGGACTGTAGAGACTATAAGTATAACAAGGTAATGGTTGGAAAAATTCCCCCATAGTATTATAGATGCCACCACCGCGCCAAGAAAAAGTATTCCGCCCATGGTCGGAGTGCCGGCCTTTGATTTATGGCTTTCGGGACCCAGGTTCCTTATCTGCTCGCCGAACTTTATGCGCTGCAGCAGTCGGATTACAGGCCCGCCGAAAATAAGCACCAGCAGGAGCGCTGTTACTGCAGCAGCGGCAGACCTGAATGTTATATACTGAAAAAGGTTCAGGTATGATACATATTCCCTGAGCGGGAAAACAAAATGGTAGAACATCCTCTTTACCTCATTTCACAATACTGTTCACAACCTCTTCCATCTTCATGGAACGCGATCCCTTCACGAGCAGCACGTCACCCTCTTTCAGAAAACTCTTAAGGTGCGCCGACATATCATCTTTGCTTTCGAATATTTTTATCTTTTCAGGACTCATCCCGACTCTCTCTGCACCATCGGCATAATACTGCGACATTTCACCAAACAGAAAGAGCCCGTCAAACTTTCTGTCTGCCACAAATTCTCCCACCTTTATATGGTAAAGGGCAGAGGACTCACCCAGTTCCTTCATATCCGCAAGCGCGGCAAACCTTCTCTGTCCCCTAAAAACATCGCACACCGATTCAAGCGCGTAAAGAGATGAGAGCGGATTTGAATTGTAAGTATCATCGATTACAGTATAGAGGCTGTGAATAATTTCACTTCTGCCGCCGACATTTTCAAAAGAGGAAAGGGCGGATGCGGCTTCAACCGGGCTTATGCCCGCAGTTTCTGCTACTGCGAGCGCGGCAAGAATGTTGTGTATATTGTGCCTGCCGTAGAGCGGCACGGTTATTTTAACTTCTTTGTAGACAACGGTGGTGCTTTTTTCTGAAAGCTCATAGCTCTCAGGCTTAACCTGCGCCCCGGCATCAAGACCGTACGTAAGAGTTACAAGCCCGTGATCAGATGCCAGGCGTTCGATTATATGAAAGCATTCAGTGTCCCTGTTCGCTATAAGGGTGGAACCGGGCTTCATGCCCTTCATTATCTCGCACTTGGCATAGGCCACGTTCTCGACGCTCCCCAGAAACTCAAGGTGCCCCGCGCCTATACTGGTTATCACCGCTATGTCGGGCCTGACCATATCAGCAAGTCGTTCAATCTCTCCCGCGTGGTTCATTCCCATCTCGATCACAGCGGCGCCGAAAGTATCATCAAGCTGCATCAGCGTGAAAGGCACACCGATTTCATTGTTATAGTTCTTCACGTTCCTGAGTGTTTTAAAGCGCGAAGAGAGTACCAGGTGTATCAGCTCCTTGGTTGTGGTCTTGCCGTTTGTACCGGTCACGCCGGTCATCAGCGGCCTGAACTTCTCCCTGTGATGCCTGCCGAGCGCACCCAGCGCCTTCAGCGTGTCGTCGCATAAAATCAGCCCGGACCCTGCGGACTGCGCAATGCTTTCGTAGCCGGCCTTCATGGTCATGCAGCATTTTACGTTTCCGGACTTGCAGAGCTCCTCGATAAAGTCGTGGCCGTCAAAATTTTCACCAATAATCGGAATGTACAGGCCGGCAGGCTCCCTTGAATCAGTGGTGACATCGCCAACACTGATCCCGCTGCCGCCGCACAGAATCCTTCCGCCCGTGACAGCAGCAATCTCTCCCGATGTAATAGAGAACGCAGCCTTCACCGCTTTCTCTCCTGCATATATTTTAAAGCCATCTCCCTGTCGTCAAAATGGCGTTTTGTTTTCCCTATAATCTGGTAATCCTCGTGACCTTTCCCGGCAAGCACTATGATGTCACCATCACCGGCCATGCCGACAGCAAGCGCAATAGCCTTCTCCCTGTCGGGTTCAACAATAAATTTATCGCCGCTCATGCCGGCGAGCACGTCTTTGATGATCGCATCGGGATCCTCGGTTCGCGGATTATCACTGGTAACAATCGCGATGTCGGAATTTTCAACTGCTACTCGGCCCATTACCGGGCGTTTTGACCTGTCCCTGTCGCCGCCGCAGCCGAATACCGTGATCACCCTGTTGTGCGGCATACCGTTTACAGACTGAAGCAGGTTAATAAGCGCGTCAGCCGTATGAGCATAATCCACCACAGCATAAAACCCCAGTCCCGCGTCGGCAACCTGCAGCCTTCCGGGAACACCCTCAATGGCCGACATCCCCCTGAGCGCATCCTCCACCGTGATGCCCGCCGAAACCGCCGCAGCCAGGGCGGCCATTGAATTGTACACCTGAAAGCGGCCCGCAAGTTTAAGGGAAACCGGCAGGGGTCTTCCCCTGAAGAGCGCCCTGTAACTTACGCCGGTGATCCTGTCTTCGATGGACGAGCTGTCAGCCCTTAACAGAGCGTCGTGATCAACACCGAAGGTGATCATTTCATAGGGGTATATTTCACGCTCTGTGTAGATTCTCCTTATGTAGTCATCATCCATGTTTATCACGGCTGCGCGCGCGGATTTTACGCTCCGGCTGAGAAGAGCAAAAATTTTCCTCTTTGCCTGAAAGTACGATTCAATGTTTTTATGAAAATCAAGATGGTCCCCGGTCAGGTTCGTGAAGACCACGGTGTCAAATTCTATATCATCCGCCCTGTTCAGCTCCAGCGCGTGTGAAGATACCTCCATCACCACGTGTGTCACTCCTTCGTCGAGCATACGGCGAAGAAGCTCGTGGATCTCTTTTGACTCGGGAGTGGTATTCGGCGCGGGCATAACCTTCCCGGCCCATCTGTAATTAACAGTTCCGATTACACCGCACCTGATTCCAAGCGATGAGTATATCGATTCAATTATGTAGGTAATCGATGTCTTGCCGTTAGTGCCGGTTACGCCGGTTATATGAAGCGATGCCGAGGGATTACCGTAAAATGAGGCCGAAAGAAAAGAGAGCGCTTTACGCGTGTTGTTCGAAACAAGAAGAGCCACTCCCGAACCCGCGATCTCCATAAAGTCCCTGACCCTTCCGCCCGAAACCAGCACGGCCCGGCACCCTTTTTCAACTGCGGCTTTTATGAAAGTATGGCCGTCGCTTTCGAATCCCTCGACCGCGACAAAGAGCGAACCCTCGGTTACACTCCTGGAATCGTATTCAACAGAAGAAACGGAAATATCGCTGCACTTCCCTTCAGCCATATAAACAAGGCCGCACGATTCCCTTACAAGTTCACTTATCTTCTTTATCATTTTCTTTCACTTTACCGGTATCATCCTTAACAACAATAACATCCGACGGTTTTATAACCGAGAGCCCATGCCTGGACGCGTTCGATTCCATGCTGCCGAAATTCCTGAGCTTCTCCAGGCCATAGAGCAGTTTTGCATTGCTCTCGGCAAGAACGTGCTCGGCCCGGACCATCTTTTTATACTCCAGCTTTATCTTCATGATCTCGATGTTCTGCCAGACGTACAGTATTACAAAAAGGCTCATGACAAAAACTAATGCAAAATGCTTCATAGACCATCTGCCGGTATTTCTTTCAACTTAACGAGGGCGCGCATTTTCGCGCTGCGCGACCTGCTGTTCCAAGCGATCTCATCATCCTGCGGGGCAACAGGTTTCTTTGTCAGCACTGCGGCGAACGCGCCGTTGTGACACATACAGTGCTGCGGCTCCAGGCCGCACAGGCATCCATCCTTCATTCTTCTTGCAAAATTCTTGACGATCCTGTCTTCAAGCGAATGGAACGAAATCGCCATCATCACGCCACCATCTGCCAGCACCCCGAAACCCGCAACGAGCCCCTTTTCAATAGCCTCGAGCTCGCCGTTAACTTCAATCCTGAGCGCCTGGAAGACCCTTGTGGCAGGGTGAATGTTCCTTACGTGGAACTTCTTCGGGATGGCAGCCATAACAATCGACGCCAGCTGTCCGGTTGTCTCAATAGCCGCCTGCAGCCGCCTCTCGCAGATTACAAGGGCTATCCTTGCAGCCCACTTCTCTTCACCGTAAACCCTGAATATACGGCCAAGCTCCTTCTCGGGGTATGTGTTCACCACGTCGCTCGCGTTTATTCCCGATCCGTCAAGGCTCATGTCGAGCGGCTCATCGTGGGCAAAGGCGAATCCGCGGCCGCTCTCTTCAAAATGCCACGATGAAATTCCAAAATCATACAGTATATAATCGGGCCTGTTCCCCGGGCCGAACTCCCCGTCAATATCAGAAAAATTACTATTCACAAATTTTACACGGTCGCCGAACTGCGCCAGCCTCTCTTTTGCCCTTTCAAGAATCGCAGCATCCCTCTCGAATCCGGTAATTTTAATCTCCGGAAAAAGTTTAAGAAGGATCTCGGAATGCCCCCCTTCACCGAGAGTGCAATCG
>JAAYBQ010000432.1 GCA_012730035.1 Spirochaetota bacterium | reverse complement strand
CACGCCATAGCACGGACTTGTGAATATAACCCGGATTATAAAGAGAACTGATATCGGGATTATGTCGCTTCATAACCGGCAGCACTCAGAAACCCAGGCCGTCGGCAAAGTGTTCCAGAATCTCTCCGCCCGGCTTGTTTTTTCCGTATTGCTCCCCTGACCAGATCTCTATTTTGTCCGAAAGCCCCAGTATTATTACTTCACTTTTTATATCAGCATATTTAAGAAGGTAGGCGGGGATTATCATCCTCCCCTGTTTATCAAGTTCGCATTCACTTGCGCCACCGACGAGGAAGCGAACAGCCATACGGTTTTTAGGATCGGACTGCGGAAGCTGCATAAGCTTTTTCTCAACAAAATCGGTCCAGTCGCTCTCCCTGAATGCCATGAGGCACTTGTCGAAGCCATGAGTGACCACAAGCTTGTCGATAAGGTTCTCCTCACCGAAAGCCTTGCGCAGTTTTACAGGAATTGCCACCCTCCCCTTTTCATCAAGGGCGGGGGAATATTCACCCATGAACATTAATTTTACCCATCCTGAAGCGGAATAACCCTTAAATTCACCACTTTACCCCATAATTCACCAATTAATGCCTAATGTCAACAAATAAACCGTATTTTATGAAAAAAACCGGGGGCGTATCCTAAACTTTTCCTGTTGAAGATACGATAATTGGTGTCCCGGGGGTCAGAGCCCCGAAAACCCCGAAAATCAGGCTCAGAGCATCTATTACAGACAGAGGGGTCAGAGCATACCATTACCGCAAATTCGGGAATCTGACACAGCCCATGAGACGATTACTTTAAAAAAACGGGGTCAGAGCCCCGAACTTAAAGGCAGGCCCACAGAAAGGATTAAATGATATCTCATAATAATTTTTTTAGTTGACTCAAACCGGCTGAAAATATTTATTACATTTCAGTTTCAAGCGGGTGTAGTTCAATGGTAGAACTATAGCCTTCCAAGCTATCCACGTGGGTTCGATTCCCATCACCCGCTCATAAAAAATCCCCTGGAAATCCGGGGGATTTTTTATGAGTACTCTCCGCCGGATAGATTCCTGAACCCTGCAGCTTATGACGAAACATTAAAGGATTCACCCGCCAGTAATCTCTTCAGGTTTACACCTGGATCTATGCAACGGCACAACTGAATAATTCACTAAAAAATCCAGTTTTAATCAAAAAAATTTTAATCCGCAGCCCGGTTAAAACGTATTACAGGTAAGGCATCATGCTTTACATTACAACTTAAACGCGGTATTGCGAATGACGGGAAAAGAACTGGTAAGACTGCTGGTTAAAAACAACTGCTCACCTGCGAGGATCAGGGGATCGCACCATATACTTGTAAAAGGCCGCAAAACCCTGTCAGTCCCTGTTCACGCCAACAGGGACCTGCCCCGGGGACTGCTGAGCAGGTTAAAGAAAGATGGAGGACTAACCTGATGCAAAACCCCATCCCGCAGCCCGGTATAGCATCCATTACTCAACTGTACAAAGACACGTCCCCGCGTATAAAAGGCCTCTGCGTACATCCTGGACAGCCTGAACAGTATTTAGCAACCCATCCCCTTTAAAACATTTTTTAATACAGAATCGGGCATTTTTTATTGACATAAACAGCCATCGATTCTATTTTGGTTGTAATTGCAACTATTGCATTTACAACTGATACCACCGGGGCAGGCATGTTTCACGACAGTATAAGATTATTCCCGCAATTCATAAAAAAAGTACTCCAGGAACACGACATCTCCGGACTGAACATCGACATAAACAGCACCCAGACAAAAATCCTGATGTTTGTTTATGAAAATACTGACAAATCGATGTTCGAAATAAGCCTTATGACCGGGCTGGACAAAAGTTCATTTACCAGGTCAGTGGACTATCTTGTTAAAAACGGGTTCCTGTTAAAGAACTCCCCGGAAAAGGACAGAAGAAAGATCCACCTGGCCCTTACAGACAGGGGCCTGGACACCGCACGCCTTATTATGCGTGACCTGGATACCTATTTTGAATCGCTGCTGGCCGGTTTTTCCGAAAAGGAGAAATCCGAATTCCTCCACTCGATGAACACGGCCATGAAGTATATAAACCGCATACTTGAAGCAGGCAAAAAAGGGGCCGCGAGAGAAAACGGGTTGAACAAAAAAATGATAAGCAGTATGCAGAAGGACTCAGGCTACTGCTAACGATACATGGAGGTATAGCATTTTCGCTGTTTTAATTTTAAAAACAGAGAAAAATGTAAGGTTTTGCGGACTTAATTCGCAAAACCAACACTGAAAATGTCCGGGACGGGCTGTTTCAGTGAACTGTTAAAGAGGAGGCTGTATTATGAAAAAAGCGCTGGAAAAAAAAGTATCCGGGGCAATTAAAGAATGGGTAGGAGCCAATAAAAAGGTTTTCTGGAAATATGAAGTATCAAGTTATTACAAATCGTATACCATAAGCGTGGCCAATCTGCCTGCACCAGCACACGGTGATATAAAGGTATTGTCAAACAACAGGCTTCTGACCGAAACTCAGAAAAACCAGCTGTGCAGGGCCATTAAGAAAGCGTGTCCTAAAACTAAAGAGCCTGCGGATTTCAACGTCAACGTGAAGGTCGATTACGAAAAAGGCCAGGTGGTAGCTGCAATCATCTGACCGCCCCGGTTTTCCGCTTACGCGAAATTACCAGTACCCGATTAAAATTTATTTGACGATGAGTATTCATATTATTACATCTTGAAGTATATCAACGAGGTATAATATGAAAAAACGTCTTGTTTTACTGACGACTGCACTTTTTATGCTCTCTGCCGTTTTTTCGATCAGCCTGTACCCGGCATCGGGCCCGGGGCATGATACGGCAGTCAAAACAGAACAGGCTGCGGATATTCATTCAGCCGATTCAGCCGCGGGTTCACACGCCGGCGCCGGTATTCACCATGCTCCGCACATTGACGCGAAAAACCTGAGCCTTTTCTGGATAATTCCATTCGTGGGGATTCTTCTGTCCATTGCACTCTTTCCTCTTGTCAGGCCCCACTTCTGGCACCACCATTACGGCAAAGTTTCGCTTTTCTGGGGTGTTGTGTTTTTCGCGGCTTTCACAGCATATTTCGGGATCAGCACGGGAGTATTCTACCTGCTCGAGGTCTACCTGCTCGAATTTATTCCGTTCATCACCCTTCTGCTTGCGCTCTTTACGGTTGCAGGGGGAATACAGCTTAAGGGAGAACTTGCGGGCACACCAAAAGTCAACACCATCATGATTCTGGTCGGAGCCGTTCTTGCAAGCTTTATGGGCACTACGGGCGCGGCAATGGTTGTAATAAGGCCTATATTAAAGGCGAACGAATGGCGGCGTAACAAAGTCCATATTGTAGTATTTGTTATATTCGTTGTTGCGAATATTGGGGGCGGACTCACACCGCTCGGAGATCCCCCGCTATTTCTCGGTTTTCTCAAGGGTATTGATTTTTTCTGGACTGTAACGCACATGCTGCCCCTTGTGGTATTCTGCGCGGCCATACTCCTGGTGGTTTTCTATATTCTGGACTCATGGTATTACAGCAAAGAGGATAACAGGCCTGCAAAAACCGCAGGCAACGGCAGGCTGAGTATTGCGGGCCTGCCGAACATTATACTGCTGCCGTGTGTTACCATTGCCGTACTTGCCTCGAGCATGAACTTTGGTGACGCCTTTACACTGCACTACGTCACAGTACCCTGGGCTTCAGTACTTCAGGTGGGACTGCTGCTGATTATTACTGTTGCTTCAATGAAAATAACAGACACGGCAATACGCGAGGCAAACGGATTTAACTGGGAGCCGATCAGGGAAGTGGCAAAACTCTTTGCCACAATATTCATCACGATGGTAACACCCATAGCAATGCTCAAGGCCGGTGCCGACGGCCCCATGGGTGCCATAATCAGGGGAGTGGCAGACAACAGCGGAGAGTTTATAAACGCAAACTTTTTCTGGGCAACGGGAATACTCTCCAGTTTCCTTGACAACGCTCCCACATACCTTGTCTTCTTCAATACTGCAGGCGGCAATCCACTTGACCTGATGACAACGCACGCGCACACACTCCTTGCCATCAGCGCCGGCGCCGTATTCATGGGTGCCAATACTTACATAGGTAACGCGCCTAACTTTATGGTCAAGTCTATAGCTGAAGAGAACGGTGTGCCCATGCCGAGCTTTTTCGGATACTTGTTCAAGTACTCGGTTGTGTTTTTAATACCGCTCTTTATACTTGTAACGCTTATTTTCTTTTAATAATGATCAGGGGAGAACAACAATGGCTAATAAAAAATATTATGAACTTGTTTTTGAAGGCAGATACGAGACAATCGCGGGCATGCTCGAAGGATTTGTACTGGCCAGCGGAAAAAAATGGGAATTCTGGTTCAGCAGAAAGGTCGGGATAGAAACCGAGACCTTCGCAGAGGCGATACTTGAATGGGGGGCGCTTAAATCAAGGCTTCACCATGTAATACTTGAAAAGGAGTTTCACTCATACCTGCAGCGGATGATCGCCAAAAGAAAAGACCTTAAACTGATAAGGCCGGAATACACCAAATCCGCCATGGAAATAAAAACCGCCTCATTTAAATTTGAAGCAAAGGCCTTCGCGAAAAAATACGGCACCGAGATCAAGGGTATTCTTGCAAAACCTCCCGTCGGCATAAAAATTAAAGACTACAAACCACACGAAGAGATACATGAATCGGCAAAGGGGGTTGAACTATACGCACCCGATCATGATTACACATTCACTGCAGAGGGTATTGCCATAGGCGAATTCAAGGCAATTCTGGACTTCAGAAAAAAACTGGACGACCACCCGCTCGTTGACGTGAGTACTATCAGGCTGCAGTTCTGATCATAACCTAACCCGCGCACAGCAAAGGGGCTGAACTCCGGCGGGCGACCTTCGGAAGAGCCCTGGCTAATCTATTCTGGCGCTATATGTGGGGTATACGCCAGTGGATTCCGGCTCTAACGGCCGGAATGTACTATTCTACCTGGAAATTTTTCTTTTCAGACAGTCCCTTTGCTCTCCTTTATTCGCTGTAAAGTCCGATATTATGTATAAAGCCTTTTGCGGCAGAATTACTTTTTCACACTCATTTCGAAGAAGCTGCAGCCCCGGGTAAATCTGTTTTCACGATTGTAAAACAGATTTTTCACAGAGCGTAGCCTGAGCACAGTCGCATAGATTCAGAATTACAGCATCATAATAGTTTTGCAAAATGCTATAAGTACTATTAAAAAGGAAACAACCAATGAAGCCCGGACTTAAATATGCAGCAGCATTTATACCCCTACTTGCACTCTCGGTAACATTATACCTGCACCTGCGCTGGCCCTCTGTTGAAAAAAAATATATATCATACACAGAGGAAAAGGTCTCGGCGCTTAAGGGGGCCGCTTCGCGTATTGATCAGCAAACAACCGATGAATCACTTGCAGCATTTTACGTCAGCCTCATGGACAGGGACCAGTCGATCGCTGCAATTGCCACTGCGGACTTTTACGGCAACGTAAGGCAGATAGTCAAGAATGACTCGTTCATAAGCTCAGGGCAGGTTCTTGACAGGCTGCTGGCCGGGATTAAAGCCGGCAGCATACAGTCGAATGCGGCGGGCAATACCGGAATCAGTGAATTCACAGCCCCGGGAAGCGGCACCGGCAGGTTCTACGTCTTCTCTTTCAATACGGTTAATATTAAATTTATCGCAGTCTATGTGTTCAGGCCGGCAAGGCCCCTTGCTGTACGCATAATACTGGAACTTGTGCTTGTGTGCGCTGCCTGTTTCATGATCACCGGTATCGCAGCTCTCATTATTTCAGGCAGAAAAGTTAAAAACACTGACAATGATGCAGAGATGCAGAATATTAAGGCTCCCATAGTCAGGTATCACAAAAAAGATCCGGATACAAAGGGCGGAACAGAAAGCACTGAAGAGCTGCTTGACAGATCGGTGTTCAGCCTTTTCAGAAAAATTCACCGGGAGCTTTCGCCCGAAAACGTTTCGCTATACATACGCAGGGCCGATGACCGGTTGTGCAAATCATACGAACTGAGGGGGAGTACATTCCTGCGTGTGGACGCGCCTGTATTTGAAAGCATAGCGGTAAACAGTCTGGCCGAATGCTCAAGGCCCGGAATACACATAACAGGCAGAGGAGGCGGACTCCGGATACCCATGTTCCACAAAGATTACCTGAACGGCATGGTCGAGGTCACACTGAGCGACTCAGCTTCATCACTTGACATTGCAGCTGTACGACGTGAGCTCGATGAAGCTGCAGTGTCCATACAGAAATTTATAGTTACAGAGAACATCATAATGGACCCTGTAACAGGATTTTTCACCCGGTCCCACCTTCGGACAAAACTCGGCGAACGGGTCCATTCATTTATAAAAAATGGCACGCCATTCTCTCTTATGGTGACGGACGTTTTCGGAGCCGGTAATATTGACGCGGATCAGAAAACAGCCATGATGAAACTGCTCTTTCCCGCGGTAAAAAAGGCCACGTCTGAAAGGTTCGAACTGTTCAGCGCAGAGAACAGGATTGTTATTATCATGGACAGGGCAGACCGCGATGAAGCAGAAATAATCAGGAGATCACTTATAAGGGAGATCGGCAGGTACAGGATAAAATCACCTGACGGGAAACTGACCAGGCTCACTCCTGTTGCGGATTACACCATGTCGTATGAAGCACGGAACGTTAAGGATATACTGCAGGAGACAGTGGATAAAACTGTAAGGATAGCGGCCCCCTGACCCCCTGGCAATACGGGGGCATGGTTTGTCATGTCAAAGCATGTCTCCTGAAAGAATTTTTAAAGCTCCATCATTATCTGTGGGCAGCTCAATTGAATTTTTTAAAAAAACAACCAATCCAATATCTATCCCGCAATTGTCAAAATTGATATGGTACATTTTCGGCTTATTGTTTTTATGATAACACCAGTATGCAACACTCAGTTCCTGCCCCATCCATGATGATCCGGACCATGAATCCGTAATGCATGCTATATATATGTCAGATGCACTTATGTGCCTTGACAAATCAGCACTATACCAGTTATCCCATTTAGGATCATGGCCAAGTCCACAATGTGGACTATATGGAGATGTTTCAATTGCATAACCCTCCCCCTGCAAATAAGAGATCAGTGATTTAGCATTCTGATTAAGAAATCCGTCATACCATGTAATAAATATTTTTTTCATTCAACCTCAAGTCTGCTGTGCGCCCCGGGGGTTAGGGGATTAACTACTTCCCGGCCAGCTTCATGGCCAGCTTTACAGCCTCCATGGCGTCACGGGAGTAGCCAGCGCCAAGTTCGTCCGCGTAGTTCCGGTCAACTACAGCGCCTCCAACCATGAACTTGACCTTTACCCCGCGCTCCTTTGCGTAATTCACCACGGTGCGCATCTCGGTCATTGTAGTGGTCATGAGCGCGGATAGCGCAACTATGTCGGCTCCAACCTCAACTGCACTGTTAATTATTGTCTCGGCCGGGACATCCTTGCCAAGGTCAAGCACATCAAAACCGTAATTGCGCAGCATGAGCGCCACTATGTTCTTGCCTATATCGTGTATGTCCCCCTTTACTGTTGCGATAACGATCTTCGCGCTCTTTTCTGCGCCTTCCTTTTTTGCAAGGAGCGGTTCAAGCACGCTGAAACCCTTACGCATTGTGTCGGCGCTCATGATCAGCTGAGGCAGAAAGTACTCCTTCTTTTCGTACTTGTCCCCCACAAGTGTAATCGCGGGTATCAGGTACTCGTCAACAAGCCTCTTTGGTTCAATGCCCGCATCAAGTGCTTTCTTTATATTACCAGTTATGCGGTCATCCCAGCCGCGTAGTACCGATTCAAATACAAGTTTTTCGGGCGGAAGGTCCGCGACCTTTGCGGCGGATGTATCCTGCTGGCCCGAGAACCTTGCCACAAAACGCGACAGGTTTTTATCCTTTGACGCAAGTGCATCGCATGAATAGACCATGTTCATAAGGGTCTCTGAACCGGGATTGGCAATTGCCATGGTCAGCCCCCGCGACATGAGCATGGCAAGGAACGCGCTGTTGACCCACTCCCGCCCGGGCAGCCCGAAGGATACGTTCGAAAGCCCGCACACTGTGTTCACTCCGATGTCGCGCGTGCACCATTCCACAAGTTCCAGCACTGCAAGGCCCGCGCCGCTGTCCGAACTGACGGTCATCACAAGTCCGTCAACCACTATGTCATCGGCAGTGTAGCCGTGCCTTTCGGCTTTACCCATAACGCGGCGCACAACATCCTTGCGGCCTTCGACAGTTGCAGGTATTCCATCATCGTCCAGCGGCAGCAGTATAAACATGGCGCCGTACTTTGCCGCGATGGGGAGAGTCTTCTCGATGCGCTCTTTCTCTGCCGAGATCGAATTGACTATGGCCCGGCCCGGGTATAGGCGCAGCGCGGCCTCGACAATTTCAGGACTCGTTGAATCTATGCAGAGCGGCAGGTCGTTCACCCTTGAGAGAAGCGAAACAGACTTAAGCATCATCTCTTTTTCGTCTATGCCAGAAAGCCCCATGTTCACGTCGAGTATTGCAGCTCCCTTAACCTGCTGTTCCATGGCGAATTCCTGAACCATGCCGAGCTTACCCTCGCGAAGCTCAGCCTGAAGAGCTTTTTTTCCCGTGGGATTGATCCGCTCCCCTATAACCGTAAAGGGATTCCCCTTACCTATAACAACGCTTGAACGCGACGATGAAAGAATGCTTGCACCGGCACCGGCAGAAGTCCGTGTTTTATGCCACCTGCCGCTATCAGCAGTGCGCGCAATATGCCCAGGTGTCGTGCCGCAGCATCCGCCAAGCAGATTCACCCCGGCTTCAATAAATTCCTGTGTAAAGGATGCGAACTCAGACGCGTCCATGTCGAATACAGTGGCGCCATCCTGAAGTCTGGGCATGCCTGCGTTCGGTTTTGCAAGGAGCGGTACGCGGGCGTATTGCTTTATTTCGCGTATAATCTTTATCATGTCTGCGGGCCCGGTTGAACAGTTGCACCCCACGGCATCGGCGCCAAGGGACTGAAGCGTAACCAGGGCCGAGAGCGGGTCTGTGCCGTTAAGCGTGCGGCCGTGCTTTTCGTACGTCATGCTTACCATAACGGGCAGGCTGCAGAGTTCACGCACAGCAATGAGTGCGGCGCGCGCCTCCTGTATGTCCATCATGGTCTCAATTACAAATCCGTCAACACCGCCGTCAAGAAGGGCCTCTGCCTGTTCCCTGTAAACTGCAACTGCTTCATCAAACTTCATGTCACCAAAGGGCTCAACAAAGCGGCCCGTAGGCGCAATGTCACCGAACACAAGGCGTTTACCCGCGGACTCCTTTGAAATCTTTGCAAGGGATGAGTTGATCTCGTGCAGCCGGCTGCCAAGCCCGAACTCTTCAAGCTTGCACCTGTTGCCGCCGAAAGTTGGTGTATATATAATGTCGCTGCCTGCATCCAGGTACTTTGCCTGCAGGTCGCGGACTGCATCGGGATTTTCAATGCTCCATAGTTCAGGGCACACGCCGGCGGGCATGCCCCGCTTTGCAAGCTCTGTGCCCGTTGCGCCGTCAAGTATAAGCAGCCCGTTGTTCACCAGCTCCCTGAAATCTTTTCTGTCCATGTTTCACCTCTTGATTCAAGCGTAATATATATTCACGATTTTTTTATTGCCGCAATTTGTCATTTCGAAGAAGCGACAGCGACTGAGGCCGGATTTTTTTAACATTGTGTTTGCACAAATCTTTTTTCTTAACTCATGAGATTTCTCACAGGAGTTTACCCTGAGCGCAGCCGAATGGGTTCGAAATGACGGTGTACTGATTAATTATGGCTTTTCACTAATGAATCCGGCCTGTTTTTATATCATCAGATGCCTGATGTCATTCCCGTGAAGACAGGCTGGTACCATGCCCCTCCGGGGGTCAGGCACCCTCTACCCCTGCTATGGCAGTAACCGTCTTTTCCGGTATAAAAATATACCTTTCAGTTAAGGAAACTCCAAGTTTCTCAAGGCCTAACAGTTCAAAAAAATGCTTCTGGTTTTCAAGCATAAAATCACCGTAACCTGCCGAGAACCTCATGCGCGTAAGGTTCTCGCCGCGCCTCTTTACCTGCTGCGCTATGTACATGT
>JAAYBQ010000043.1 GCA_012730035.1 Spirochaetota bacterium | reverse complement strand
GCGGGTTACGCGGATCTTAGTCCTGACGAACTGAAGAACATAGACAGGACATGCGCTGCTGCAATACCTTTCGGTGTTACTCCCTATTACGCTTCACTCTTCCAGTCGCCTGACAGCGGTGAAGACGCGTCTGTGCGCGCGCAGGTGCTCTTTCCCGGAAGCTATATTGATTCATGCGCCGGGAGCAGAGATGGCTATGCCGAGGATTTTATGCTGGAGGGGGACACATCCCCGCAGGATCTTATTACAAGGCGTTACCCGGGGATTGTGATACTCAAGCCTTACAATTCATGCCCGCAGATATGCGTCTATTGCCAGCGCAACTGGGAGATTAAGGGGCCGCTCGAGGAGGGTTCGATGGCCGATGACGAGCAGGTAGCATCGGCAATAAACTGGATAAAGGAACACGAGGCCATTACAGAGGTTCTTATAACGGGGGGGGATCCGCTTGTCATGTCCGATTCAAGGCTGCGGTCCATACTCACTGAGCTTGCCGGTATCGGCCATGTTGAAAGAATCCGTATAGGTACACGAATGCCAGTAACGCTACCGATGCGGTTTACCGACAGCCTGTGCGATATGCTTGCTTCATTCAGGCAGCCCGGCCGAAGGGAGATTGCGCTTATGACGCACATACAGCATCCGACAGAGGTGACCCCCGATCTTTGCGCGGCTGTGGAAAAACTGAAGAGCCGCGGGATTTCGGTGTATAACCAGCTTGTGTTCACGTTTTTTATTTCAAGAAGGTTTGAAGCGGCAAGGCTGCGGAGCCTTATAAGGTTGTGCGGGGTTGACCCCTATTATTCGTTTTATCCCAAGGGAAAACTTGAGACTGCCGATTACCGCGTTCCTATTGCGCGGATGCTTCAGGAGCAGAAGGAGGAATCGCGGCTAATGCCCGGCCTTGTCCGTACCGATGAACCTGTTTATAACGTGCCCGGACTTGGCAAGAACAACCTGAATGCCTGGCAGAACAGGGACCTTATTTCAATCAGGGCTAACGGCGCGCGCGTCTATGAATTCCATCCCTGGGAGAAGAAGATTGCAGACCAGAGAACTTACGTGGGCGAGGATGTTCCCCTGCTCGATTATCTTTCAAGACTTAAAAAGGCCGGTGAGGATGTTTCGGACTACAGGAGTATCTGGTACTATTTTTAAAAGAGAAGTACAGGACTGATCATTGCGCCTGTTCTACTGATTATTATAATCAGCAATTATAAGTGGGGGCATGCCGGAGATAAGGAGCTCGGCATGTTCTCCGTTCGCGATTATGCTGCAGGGGACATCTGATTTGTAGTTGACCGAATCACCCTCTGTAAGTGTAACACCGGTTCCGTTGTCAAGGCTTATAAGCAGGCTACCCTTGAGGATGTAGATTATCCTTTCGCCGTTGATCTCTTTTGGGAGAACGGCTGTGTCAATAGAAGCATTATTTTTTAAAAACTTTACAATGAATGTCTCAAGTGAGTTGTTCTGCAGCTTTGAGGCAAGCAGCGTCAGTCTTATCCCGCCCCCTGATACGTCGAAGGTTCTGGTCTCTTCGCTTCTGACAATGATTACCCTGCGCTGTTCAACCTGCCTGAAAAAATCAGAAAGGTTGACCGCGTAAAAGCTGAGCAGTTTTTCGAGGGAATCGAGTGAAGGCGACAGCTTCATGTTTTCGATCTGTGACAGAAAACTTGCAGACATCTCGACCATTGCGGCAACATCGTTAAGCGTGTAGCCCTTGTCCTGCCTGAGCTGCTTGAGATACGGCCCTATATTCATTATACTTTCCGTTTAAGCGGGCGTGACGTTCACGCGCCGTACCTTTCGTATACTCTGTTCACCCTGTCGGTGAACTGTACTGTAACAAAATTATTCGATGCCCTGGCCTCTTTCAGCAGCCTGTACCCTTCGTCCCGGCACCTTTTGCAGCCGAATACCGGTATCTCGATGCCCGCGCCTGGAGGGTTCACCGATGAGGATGATTCGATCATTATTACTCCGCGGCAGTCGTTGCACATCATAACGTGTTCCCTCTGGCTTTCCTGGATGCCATCGGTGTCGTAGTAGATGTTTTTGTGGCGTGTGTAGTACTGGCCTGTGGCAGGCCTGTCAGTGTCGGGCGCGGGACTGAAGTAATTGGCAAGTACAGGTTCGCGCAGTTTTTTTATGTACGCGGTGATGTCATCATCCTGGGGGTTGTAGTTAATGTCGTAGTCAGGTTCTTTTACGTGCGAGTAGTCTATGCCGGCCATGGCCAGAACTATTCCCAGGTTCACGTACGGAAGGGCCCCCTGTACCGAGTAGCCCCCTTCGAGCACTGCGATGTGGGGATTCAGTTTTTCGTTAAGCAGCGCGTATCCGTGCGCGGTGAAGTTCATGTTCGTGATGGGGTCAGTGTAGTGGTTGTCCTGCCCCGCAGAGTTTATTATAACTTCAGGTTTAAAGTGTTCCAGTATGGGCAGAACCATGCTGTCTATGGTGTAGATGAATCCCTCCTCTGATGTGTTAGGCGGAAGGGGGATGTTTATCGTTTTACCGCGCGCGTTAGGTCCGCCGAGCTCGCGCAGGTGCCCTGAACCGGGGTAGAGTGTTCGCCCGTCCTGGTGAAGTGATATGAAGAGCACGTCAGGGTCATGCCAGTAGATGTCCTGAGTTCCATCCCCGTGGTGACAGTCCGTGTCCACAATCGCGATCTTCCGTTTCCCGTACTTTTCGCGAATGTACTCTATCATGACCGCTTCATTGTTTATGTTGCAGAAACCCCTGTTGCCGTGAACGCATTTCATCGCATGGTGCCCCGGAGGCCTGACCAGGGCAAAGGCGCTCTTAACCTCTCCGTCCATTACGGCCCTTGCGGCACGCAGAGCGCCCCCGGCAGAGATCAGATGCGACCCGGTTGTAACAGATGCCACATCAGGGAAACAGAAGTGCAGCCTCATTACATCCTCTTCGGTCGCGATGTCGGGCTTGAACTCGGTGATTCCCTCAATGTCAAAGATGCCCTCCTCGCGCAGCTGGTCCTGTGTGTACAGAAGCCTCTCCTCGCGCTCTGGGTGCGTGGGCGATATTGCCCAGTCAAACGCCGGGAAGAATACAAGTCCCAGGCTTTTTTCCGCTTTAATCATTTCGCACCCCCTTTAGCCTTCGCGTGAAGGTTTTTTATGAGCCCGGGTTTTACCTGGCACTTAACCCGTATGTCGCACCCTGAAGATGAATAGTCATTCAGTATCCTGAACGCCGAGACCTCAACCAGCTCGGGGCCTGCAGATGTGTCGTAGCCCGTTTTCTCCATGAACCTGCGAGTATGTTCAAGCGCGTCATGCTTTGCGTCCTCGATACTGTACCTGCGGTCAACGCGCTCTTCAATTCCCAGGTTCGGCATGGTCATTACGCCCCTGCCCGTGTCGCTGAACAGTTCGGTCTCGAAAGTAGTCCGCGCCAGCGCAGCACCTATGGCGTTCGCGACTTCAAAGTATTCGGGCACGGTAATTTCGGACATGCCTGTCATTGCCTTTGCCACGGCACGCGCTGGTCCCCCTATGATATAAATTTTTTCGGGTACAATTTTTTTACCCTCAAGCATTTCGTGTATGGTATAGACAGGCTTGCTGTTTATCTCTTCAAGCATAGAGTCAATGGCCCTGCGTATTGTTGCCACTGCGTATTCAAGCGCCTGCTGTGCAAGAAGTTCAGGTTTCATTTTTGCCGATGCTGCCAGTTGCCTTATTCCGTCGTTCGATCTTGCCGTATCGCCAAAGTCCGATGTGCCCAGAAAATTCAGCGCGTCAATAAGCGCCGGAACATCGCCTCCGTCGGCCATGCACGGTCCCTTTCTTTCAGGCCCTGCCGTGACATTGCCCTCTGTTACGGCAAGTACCGAGTCCCCGCCTATTCCTATTGACCTGTTCTGCAGTGAACGCACAAGCGTGGGGCTGCCGCCAAGTTTAATCCCCTCGCGTTCAATAAGGGGCGCTCCCGAAGCAAATACGGCGATGTCTGTTGTTGTTCCGCCAATGTCAAGTATTACAGAATCGTGGTCAATGTCACACAGTGCAATAATACCCATGATGCTCGCCGCGGGCCCCGAAAGTATCGATTCGACCGGGATGTCACGTGAAACCTGTACCGGCATGGTACCACCGTCAGCCTTGAGAATGTTTACCGGAGCGCTGATACCGCTCTGCGAGACAGCCTTCATAACCGCGTCGGTAAAGCTGTTGTAAATTCTCCATACCGCCGAATTGTAGTAAGCAGTTGCAACCCTGCGCGGAAAACTAAGCTGGCTTGAGAGCCTGTAGCCCTGCGTGATAAAGTCGGACTGACCCGCTGCCGCAGATGCCATCTGCTCTTCGTGGTCTTTGTTCCTTGTGGAGAACTTTGACACAGCTGCATAAACCCGCACACCGTTTGCTTTGCATTCAGAGAGTCCATTCTGTACCATCTTCATGTCGATCTTAAGCGTCTCTGTGCCGCGGTGGTCAATAGACCCGGGAACCACGAAGGCGCAGTCCCCCATAATAAAATTTTCAGGGTTTATGCCTGGCCCCGACGAAATAAAGAGCCCGGTCTTTTCAAGTTTCTGTTCGACAATAGCGTTTGTCGAAAGGGTTGTCGAAAGGTTTATGTTGGTAATTTTTTTTACATCAAAGCCCGAAGTAACCTCCGCGAGGGCAGTGGTGACCGAACCGAGCAGGTTGCCGCGGTCCGTTCTTGTCTTGAATGATTTAAGAACACCTTCATCACCGACCAGAACCGCGTCAGTGTGCGTACCTCCCACATCTATTCCCAGCAGCATAGCTTCCTCCATTGAGGCGTGGAATGATTTTTCAGTATCAGGTCAGCCCCGGCTGATGACACTTTATTTGTTCATAAACTTCAGGCAGTTACCCGCGGTGGGGGTATGTAAATTTTTTCTGCTGCATTACTACATACAGTGCATAAGCCCCTTCCGGGGGCGGCGGCAGTCAATTCCGGTTTTGCCGGTTTTTATTCTCCCGGGGCCTGTCTGAAAATATATATGCCTTTAATTAATACCCGCAACGCGAAGTTGTCAAGGAAAAGAGGATAAAGAGTTGTTAAAGAGGGACTTTTTAGCTGAAGAGTTCGGCGGTTTTCTGTTTTACCTGCTCAAGTTTTGCCAGGGCTGTCTGCTTCAGAGAAAAGATAAAATTGCTGCTCCTCTGCAGCAGGCCAAGGTAGAACTGCCTTACGTCGCGAAGAAAGGAATGTTTTTTGTCGCGGATTTTACTCTCTCCGCCCGTCATTTTTTTGTTCTCCCTGGCGGGGAAGTATTTTATTTTTTTATCTTTCACTTCCCCCTTCTTTGAAGTCCCTGATAGAGGCTTAATAGAGTTTGATGCTTTTTTATGCTGTTTTTTTGTCACGGTTGTTCTGGCTTCGGGCATGAATATAATATCGTTTATAACAAGTTTTTTAAGTCTGACCGGATAATTTTTTATGGTGACCCTCCCTTTATCAGGCTGAATGATTTCGGGCTTCCGGTCAGATGATGATACTGCTGCTGCGGCAACTTCACTGCCGCCGGTATTTTTTACAAAACGCGCTATAATATTTTTGTGCGCCGGCTTGGTCATCATGTACCGGGGAATGTGAAACCCGTCGGTAAGAGGAACTGCGGCCCTTTTCTGATCCAGGGTAAAACCGTATTTATACCCTGCGTCTTTGAGCATGGCAAGGGACTCGTCGCTGTGTACCCCGAACGGGTAGATCATCGTGTCAATTGTAATGCCCAGTTTCTTTTCAAGAATCTTTTTCGAGAGGTATATCTCTTTTTTAAACTGTACAATATTCTCTTTGTAATATTTACTGGAAAGGTACATGTGGTTATACCCGTGTGCGGCGATGTAGCACCCTTCGTCCCTCAGTTTTTCAAGCTGCTCCCAGGTCATGGCATATTTCATCTTCCCGATTACCGCGGGGTATATTCCCAGGACAGGTTTGATCCCGGCCGGTTTCATAATCTTAAAGTATGCATCCCATACGCTCTCGTTTCCGTCGTCAATGGTCACGAGTACATTTTTAATACCCCGTATCCTGCCGCTTTTTACATCATCAAATGTCACGAAGGTAAAACCATTCTGCTGAAGCTGTTCAATATTTTTTTTGAAAATTTCAGGCGAAAGGGAATAGGGATCCTTTTTTTCTTTTATTGCGTGGTAGCACAGAACGTAAAATCCGTCTGCCTGTTCAGATACGGCGGGCATCAGCATAGCCGCAGTAAGGGCAATTGCCAGAATTATTTTTTTCACTTTATCGATTCGGGGAACCTAATTGCCGGCTTCAACCTGTTTTTTGATCTCCCCTTTCCGCTCCTCAATTGTTCTCTTATAATTCTGATCGATCAGAATGACGTTTTTCTCAAGCATTTCAACGTATTTTTCCGTGTCCGGAAGAATATATTTGCTTATAAGGGTGTAATCATCCCATTCCCCGTCTTTCTGCGCGTTATTCATGTTCCATGTTATAATCTCTTTAAGCCTGAACATCTTTTCGTAGAAGGCAACAACCTTTTCTCTGTCGATTTTACGCAGCACTTCGAGCATTTTTTTATTTTTATCCGTAAGTTCCTTTTCGCTGAATGTTCCGGCCTTGTAAACATAGTCCAGTTCAAGGGATGGATCAAAGCCGTACCTGAAGTCAACGGCTGCCGTTGTGGCCTCGAGTATCAGTTTTTCCTCTTCTGTGTAGTATCTGCTCTCTTTTTTAGTAAGCTGGTACCATGTGCTGCAATTAAGAATAAGTAAAAGGGGCAGCAGCAGTGGAATGATTCTCTTCATGGCGATTCTCCGTTATTCAAAATCTTCAGGTTTAACTGGTGCACCTGCGGGTATGTCCCGTAAAGCTTTTTTTCCGGTGACCGAATAAAACATCGACGCGCTGATACCCGTACCGGGACGCAGGAGCACCAGAGACTTTTCATCAAAAACCTCACCCCTCCCGATATCGGTAGCGGCAAAAATGCTCCGTTTAGCCCCGCGCGCAGTGTCCGATTCTCTGCCGCTGTACGCGATGTCGCCGCTTCCCAGCATCGAAATTGCCTCATTTACTTTTTCGACCATCTCCTTAAACGCCGCAGGTGTAAGCGAAACCGCCGCGTCAGGGCACTCATGGTCTTCCCCCAGCCTGAAATGTTTTTCAAAAACGCGCGCGCCAAGTATGGCAGCCGCCGTAACTGTTTCATGGCCGGTACTGTGATCCGACAGGCCCGTATGCAGCCCGAACCTTTCGCGCAAGTTTACTATGCGCAGCAGGTTCGCCTCGTCAGAACGCATGGGGTAGAGCGAAACACAGTGAAG
>JAAYBQ010000431.1 GCA_012730035.1 Spirochaetota bacterium | reverse complement strand
TCTTCGGTGGCGGGCATATTTGCATCTATTACATCATTCTCCTCGTCAATAATATCACCCACGTTGGTAAATGAATACATACCGCCGAAATTAAGATGAAGAACCGTATTCAGAAACTCCCGCGCGTTAAGCTGTGCAGGAATAGCTGAAAGTGTAAAGATCAGTGCCGTTATTTTAATTATCCGTTTCATCTTATGCCGTCTGTTAACTTTGCCTTTTATCATCTATATACTTATAGTAATTATTCCTGCAACTGTCTCAAAAAAACATTCGAGTCAGAGTAGTGTCATTCCGGCCGTTAGATCCGGAATTCATTGGCGTATGCCGCACATATAGTATCCGCACGAATCAGCCGGGACTCATCCTCCGGTCGACCAGGGTCGTTCATCCCCGCGCCGGAGGGGAGTGGAATGAGGTTCAGTTGAGCCCCGCGGATAGAACCTTTTACTTTATAAAATGTTTAAACAATGAACATTGATACATTTATCATATTTATCGTATAAAACCGGTTCGGGCTTGACGCTTTAACCGGCTGGTAAAAGCCCTATTTACTACTGAAAGAGATTAACCGGCTGATTTTTCTGTCAAGCGACATTATCTCATCGTAGTGTTTTTCAAGTTCAGCATCTGACCCGATATTACCTTTTATAGTTTTAAGCATCTCTTTAAGGTCCATCAGATCCTTTTTTCTGTCAATCACGCCGGTATCAAGGGCTTGTGAAATAAAATCGAAGTTACATTTACGCAGGTTCACCCTGAAAAAAAAGTCAACTCCGTAAATCTGCAGCAGTTTATTTACAGAACCGCTGCTCACCTGCTCCAGATACTCCCTGTGCTGGGGCGTATCAACGGCCCTTACGTATGCCGCCTTTGGTTTCTGTACGGGCTCATCCTCTTCGGCAGGAACTTCCTGCTTCTTTTTGTCAGTAAAATCCCTTAGCAGCTCACTGTTTATATCCAGCTGTATCTGAATGTTATCATCTTTCCATTCCTCGGTATATTCCTTGTAGTCCTTTTCAAGCATGTGGATGTATTCATCAAGCATGATAGCTTTGTTCAATACACGCCCCAGTGGAGTATGGTTTATGTACTGCAGCCTGGGGATAAGCTCCCTGATTATCTGGTGAGCGGTCTTCTTTTTGCCGTTCTCCTTTTCGTAATCATCAGAAAGCGCCCTGTGAAAGACATCCTTAAGCTTCTGCAGCGTCACAAGGTCTGCATCAACATACCCGAGTACTTTTTCAAGCTTACGGTTTTTATCCTCACGTGAAATCTCCATAACCAGTATTTTGTGCGATTCCCTGAGTATGCTTATGATAATGTCAAGTTCTGATTTTGTTAATCCATAGAGCGATTCCATCTCTTTGTAGAAAACATCAGAGTGGGGAATTGAATTGAGATTATGCAGGGCATTCTGGGCCACAATGCTCCTGAAAACACGATCAACATTTGTTCTGATCATTTTATTCATCTGAAAAGAAACCTGCCATATACCAATAAGTTTATATTAACTCCAGTACTGTCCAAATCAAGCTTTTAAAGTATCGGGCCGAAAAAAAAACTGCATAAAGAATTTTTAAGATCCATTCCCGGAGCGGGCAACTTATTCAAATATATTGCGGCTTAATTGCGCTTAACGGCAGGGTCCTTAAGCACGGGTAACTGCCGGTATCATACATGATGTTTAGCCATTTTCGAGGCTTATCACTTTTTAAAAGCCTCGAAAATCCATGGTTTTGCGGATCCACTTCGCGAATCCGGCCCTGAAACAGTCCAGGAATGGACTTTTTCAGGGGACAGCCGGAGTTTAACATGTGCATTGAAAAATATTACTGAAAAAAAATTGACAAATATGGTCATTTTCAATAGCCAATACAGGTATTTCCATTATTTCCCTTACACTGATTTTGCCACACAGGAGAATTTACTTGAAGATTAAAGGTTCCCAGATCATAGTCGAATCCCTCGTCAGGGAAAATGTCGAGTACATGTTCGGCTATCCAGGCGGAGTTGTAATCCCCATATTCCATGAGATATACAACGCTCCCATAAAATTTGTACTCAGCAGGCACGAACAGGGCGCCATACATGCCGCTGACGGTTACGCGCGCGCCTCGGGAAAACCGGGCGTAGTACTTGCCACTTCAGGCCCAGGTGCCACAAACCTTATTACAGGTATAGCCACAGCTCACCTTGATTCCATACCGCTTGTTGTTTTTACAGGTCAGGTCTCAACCGCCATGATCGGCAATGACGCGTTCCAGGAGGTGGATGTCACCGGCATAACAAGGCCCATAACAAAGCACAACTACCTTGTGCAGGATGTGGCAGACCTGGCCAGAATCATTAAAGAAGCCTTTTACATAGCCACAACAGGCAGGCCCGGGCCGGTTGTAATCGATGTGCCCGTTGATATTTCGAACTCTCTGCATAAATTCGAATACCCTGAGAAAATTTCAATACGGGGTTACAAGCCTACATACGAAGGCCACCCTGGACAAATACAAAAGGCATGCAAACTTATAGAGGAATCTTCAAAACCCGTGATATACGCAGGAGGAGGAGTTGTACTCTCGAACG
>JAAYBQ010000430.1 GCA_012730035.1 Spirochaetota bacterium | reverse complement strand
TAACCCATTCCTATTGTGGCCCACCACATTATCCAGTACGGATTTGCAAGGCTCATTAAAATTCCGCTTAATAATAAATGATTTCTATGGGCAGCCCCGGGCTGCTGCGCAAGCGTAAGGGATGAAAGGGATGACAACATACCTGCGGCCATATAGATCAATATGCCGGATCCGGCAAGAGCTGTTAAGACAAACACGCCGGGCTTTTGAAGGAAAGCGGCAAAACCGGAAAGGAGTGAAACTACCAGAAGCAGTTCGAGTATTGCATGACCTGCGATCATAAGAGGGCCCGCATGAGCCCCGCGGCTGGAACTTTCACTTATGGTTGCGGTCAAAAGAGGCCCGGGCATCATAGCACCGGAAAGCGCAATAAGAAATGAAGTACCAAATATTGTTAAAAGCGATGTAAAATCTGACAAATATATCTACCTCAATATAATTAAACAGCCTCAACACGATTTTTTTATGCGGAGAGGGAGGGATTCGAACCCCCGGTCCCTCTCAGGACATCTGATTTCGAATCAGACACATTAGACCACTCTGACACCTCTCCTGTTCCGTAGTGAGAACTTTAAAAGTTAATAGTCAATAAAAAAAATTTATCTTATAATGTTAATCCCCTGAACATTATTTAAAAAAACACTCTATTCATTCTGCCGTCTAAAGCGGTGGGGGAATTAAATTATTATATTATTCTAAAAATATTTTCAGTAATGGTTATTATCATTTTTTATCTATTGCCGTACATTTATTTTATTGTTATAATATTATTGTAATAATAAAATAAATGAGAGGTATTTATGGCATTCCTTAGTTTTAAACTGAAAAAAGAATCTGAAAAATGTTTCGCCTGCAAATTCAACTACATGAATAATGTTGAAGTGACTTCAAAGGGGTACGTGCATTTTCTTCAGATGGAAGACAAAATAAAATCTGTGCTCAAAGGAACTATGACATCAATATGTGCCATGTGCCCCTATAAGTCGAAATTCGAAAAGGTTTACGGAAAAACCCCTGTAGATTATTTTACAAAATAGTTGCCGTTAAATCATTCCGGCAGCGATTTAAATCAGCTGCCGACACATCAATTTAGGGATCTTCAGTACTCTGATTAGATGTAGTATCTTTAATAACCATTTCAACGCAGTTCCTGCCTCGCAATTTCCCGGCATAAAGTGCGCTGTCGGCCATTCTTATTGTTCCGTCTATTGAAAGATCAAGGTCGAATTCACATACACCGAAGGTCATGGTAACATGGATGTCACCTTTTATATCTGGAATAATGATCTGTGAAACTGCAATTCTGATCTTTTCTGCTGCTTTGTATGCCGAATTTCCAGGCGTTTCGGGCAGCAGAAAAAGAAATTCCTCGCCTCCCCACCTTGCTATTACATCCTGCTTTCTTGTATTATTCCTGAAAACATCTGCGACAGCCCTTAGTACGTTGTCACCAGCCTCATGACCGAATGTATCATTAATACTTTTAAAATAATCGATATCTGAAATTATGACCGAACAAAGAGGTGTTCCACGCCTGAAACGTGATTCCTCCCGCTTAAGCTGATCCAGCATATGCATTCTGTTAGCCAGTCCGGTAAGAAAATCGGTCCTGACCATTGTATCAAGAATTTTAGTTTTTTCAAGAAGTTGTTGTGACAGTATTTCGAGAGACTCGTTGTATGTTTTTAAATCGTTATGTGCAGCCATGAGTGATATATGCGTATCAACACGTGCAAGAAGTTCAAGTGCATTAAACGGCCTGGTTATATAATCAACACCACCCGCTTCAAACCCTTTTATCACATCATCCATATTTTTTCTTGAAGTTATAAAAATAACAGGAATTCCCGAGGTTGAAACATCCGCTTTAAGTATTCTGCAGACTTAATATCCGTCGATTTCGGGCATCATAACATCCAGCAGTATAAGGTCAGGTTTATTCTGAATTACGGCTTCGACACATGATTTACCGTCAGAAACTGCTGTTATTTCATAC
>JAAYBQ010000429.1 GCA_012730035.1 Spirochaetota bacterium | reverse complement strand
TTAATCATGATTCAGCGCCGTCTCAGTCCTCCTCCCGTCCGCAGCAGCAACAGGCAGACACCGGCAGCGGGCAGTACGATGACAATCCGTTCTCTGACGACGATATCCCTTTTTAACAGTTTAACCTAACATTTAATTAATGGAGATTATGATGTCTGAAGAAATAAAAAATAGCGATAGCGCAGCGCCTGAAACTGCTGAACCGGCAGTTCAGGAAGCTGTTCCTGAAAGAAAACCATACCCTGCGCGTGAGGATTCTTTCGGCGAAAAACCCGCGTTCCAGAGGAACACAAGGTTTAAAAGAAAAGTGTGCAGGTTCTGCCATGACAAGAACGCTGTTATTGACTACAAGGACGTGCGTCTTGTTGAGCAGTTCATTACTGACAGGGGAAAAATTCTACCCAGGCGGGTTACCGGCACATGTGCAAAACATCAGAGGGGAGTTGCACAGGCTATTAAAAGGGCAAGAATTCTGGCCCTTGTTCCCTTTGTAGAAAAATAGTTTTGGGCCTTCCCGTTTTTATTATATGCGTAGTGCTCGCACTATGCTCGGCCCTGATTTTTTTCAGGTTCGGCTGGATGATTGCACCGGTACTTTTATCGGTCGCATGCATTCCTTTTTTTATTACAGGATTCACGGGTGATATTACGGTTTTTATTTCACCCGCGGTTTTCGGCATTACAGGAGGTTACTGTTTCCGCAATAAACTGGGTCTGGACTTTTTTCTTCCGGTTTCGGCCATTGCATTTGCTCTTCTGTTCACGGGGAATTACCTCTTCCAGAAAAATTTTCACGGCTTTGACATGGTTAAGGTCTCTATGGAGGAATCAGTGGCCCTGCTTGAGGCTTCAAGGCCTGCTTTTGAACGCTTCCTGGTCCGGGTTTTACAGATAAGCGAGGAGAATGCAGGTTCAGTTTTTAATGATCTGACCGCCTCGATGAAGGATAGTAAATGGCTGCAGATGTCAAGGGACATGATGCCTTTTTCGGCTTTTCTGCTGGCGGCCGGTATTGCGGGTACAAGCTTTCTTTTTATGACGAAGTTCACTATGAAGAAGGCAGCGTCTCTGGTTAAACCGCTGCAGTTTTTCAGGCTGAATGATTATTTTATCTTTGCGCTTATTGCCGGGATTGCGGGCCTGCTGCTTTTTTATGACAGGCATGAAAACTTCCCGGTACTTTATGTTATAGCATTAAACACGGTACTGATTGTTGCAGCACTGTACATTGTCCAGGCAATTGGAATTGTCAAGTTCTACTTTATCAGCAGGAAGATTCCGGTTTACGTTCTGCCCCTGCTGCTTGTAATACTGACACTCATCAGCCCGGGACTTATGGTTTTTTTTATGATACTTTTTACAGGCCTCGGTTCGCTCGATCTCTGGGCGGACTTCAGGAAACTGAGGCCTGATACTATGAATAACAAGGAGTAAACAATGAAAGTTATACTTCAGAAAGATGTACCGGCCCTTGGTGATGCCGGTGATATAAAAGAGGTAGCTGAAGGTTACGCGAGAAATTATCTTCTGCCGAACAGGCTTGTAATCGTTGCGAACGAATCGAGCAGGAAGGCGATTGAGCACCAGAAGAAGCTCATTAAAATCAAGAAAGATAAAAGGAAGAAGGCCAGCGAAGGTATCGCAGGCAGCATATCCGGTCTTGAAATTACTATCCCTGCGCAGGTGGGCGAAGAGGGCAAGCTTTTCGGTTCTATCACTACTATGGATATTGCGAAGCAGCTTAAAGAGAAGGGGTTTACCGTTGACAAACGCAAGATCCAGCTTGACGCCCCCATCAGACAGGAAGGCGAATACACCGTCAGCATCAAGCTTGACGAGGGTATTAACGCTTCAGTTAAAGTGATTGTTGTCAAGGAGTAACCATGGCTGACAGGCTTCCCCCACAGGATGTAGAAACTGAAGTAGCATGCATCTCTTCAGCCCTGCTCAGCAGGGAAGCCCTGCTTAAAATAACAGAAATCCTCCAGCCGGAGGATTTTTACCTTGAAAAACACAGACTTGTGTTCGAGTCCATTGCTGAACTTGAACGCAAGTCTCTTCCCATTGACCTTACAACGCTGCGCCAGCGTCTTATTGACCGCAACATCCTGGACCGCATAGGGGGCAATTCAGCACTGGCCGAAATCTACCAGTCTGCCTCTACATCTGCCAATGCCGAGGTCTACGCTAAGCGAATAAAGGAAATGAGCCTGCGGCGCAAACTTATTAACGTTGCCGAACTCTCGATAGAAAAATGCTACAACCGCGTGCTGCCTACCGAAGAAATAATGGACGAGGTCGAACGCGACGTGTTCAAGGTAACCGAGCAGCGCATCACATCGGACTTTGAGGCGATCGATTCGGTTCTTACCAGGACAATGGTTGAGATTGACACATGGTACAAGACAAAAAAATCGGTAACCGGACTTCCGAGCGGTTTTACCGAACTTGACGAGATGCTCACGGGCTTCCATGGTTCAGAGCTTATAATAATCGCGGCGCGGCCCGGGATGGGTAAAACCGCTTTTGCCCTGAACCTGATGACATTCGCAGCGATCAAGTCGAGGCAGGCTGTACTCTTCTTCTCGCTTGAAATGCCTGCCACGCAGCTGGGTCTCAGGATGCTCTGCATTGAATCTCTTGTCGATTCTCAAAAGGTCAGGACAGGGCACATTGATCCTGACGACATGAAGAAAATATTTAACGCTCAGGCAAAACTTGCAAAGTCGCCAATTTACATAGACGATTCCCCCTCGGCCAATATTATGGAGATCAGGGCAAAGGCGCGCCGCCTTGCGCAGAAGGTTCCGCTGGGAATGATCGTAATAGACTACATGCAGCTGGTCTCAAGCCTGTCGCGTGTTGAACGTCACCTGCAGATTGCCGAGATCTCGCGGCTTTTAAAGCAGCTTGCGCGCGAACTCAAAGTCCCGGTAATAGCACTCTCACAGTTGTCGCGAGCGGTGGAATCAAGAACAGACCAGGTTCCCACACTTGCGGACCTTCGTGAATCGGGAGCGATTGAACAGGACGCCGACGTTGTAATGTTCATCTACCGCGAAGAGAAGGTTAAAAAGGATTCCGAAAAAAAGGGTATCGCAAAAATAATCGTGGCCAAACAGAGGAACGGCCCCATTGGAGACGTGGAACTGCGTTTCTGGGGCAAGTACACCAAGTTCGGCAACCTTGACCATACACATTCATACGAGGAGACCAGCCCGGTCAATGAGTACGAATAAAGACAACAGCACTCTTGTTCTCTTCTTTGAGTCGCTGGGAACTCACTTTATTTTTTTCAAGGACACTGTCAAGTGGGCCTTTAAGCCCCCTTTTGACTGGGAGAACCTTATACGGCAGATGCTCGAGATAGGCTACAGGTCCATTCCGGTCACATCGATTACACTTTTTTTTACAGGCATGGTAATGGCCCTGCAGATAGGCAAGGCCATGGACTCGCTGATGTCCGGTTCTTCAATCTTTATAGGCGCCGCTGTAACGATCTCGATGTTCAGGGAACTCTGCCCTGTTCTTACGGGGCTGCTGCTCGCGGGAAGGGTCGGTTCGGCCATTGCAGCAGAGATCGGGACAATGAAGGTTACCGAGCAGATTGACGCGCTGCGCACCCTGTCGGCAGACCCGGTGCAGTACCTGTCTGTTCCGCGCTTCCTTGCGTGCATGGTTATGACTCCGGCTCTCACGGTTATTACAGATGTTGTAGGTGTTATGGGGGGATCGGTCGTTGCGTTCTTTTCACTGGGCATCACGCCCGATATGTACATTGAAAATATTCTGCAGACCATTGTGCTCGCGGACTTTGTTTCGGGTTTTCTCAAGTCATTCTTTTTCGGAGCCGAGATCGCGATTATTTCATGCGTCAGCGGGTTTATGACAGCTGGTGGCGCAGAGGGCGTGGGCAAGGCAACCATTCAGGCTGTTGTGCGGTCATCGATGGTAATACTTATTTCGGACTATTTCCTGACGTACCTGCTTCAGCTGGTGGATTTGTAGGTGAACTTTCAGTTAAGGTGATTAAGTCTGCAAAAATATGGGTTTGAAACTTAATGTCATCGGTTTTGCTGAAAGCAAATACCGGAATCCTGATTACTCAGATAGTTTATTATTAACTGATTGTTTCATCAGGATTCCGGCATTACACTACGCTTCATACGGAATGACAAAATTCCGGTAATAATGCCGGTAAAATGTTAAAAATTTTTAAGGTTGAAAGATGAGCAAAGTTAAAACTAAACCATCACAGTTCATGAAAAGCATTGAAGCAACGGGTGTCAGCAAAGAGGTGCTGCATGCCTTTGAACAGATTGACCGTTCACTCTTCTTTGATCCGTTTTTTAAGGACAAACTTGAAGGCACCGCGCCCATACCTATCGGGAACGGTGAATTCAGCGATGACGCGCTCGTACTTTCGCGGATGATTAATATTCTTTCACCGAATAAAAAATGGACCCTGCTTGAAGTGGGCACCGGTTCAGGTTATTCAACGGCAATTCTTTCAACACTGGTTAACAAAATAGTTACCGTTGAATTCCACGAAAAGCTTGCAAAGGCCGCAAAAACCAGGCTTATAGACAACGGCTATTTTAACATTAAATTTCTTGCGGGAGATTGCGCAGAACTTGATGACACAGCAGGATCGTTCGACGCGGCAATAATTTACGGCGGCTGCACACACAGTCCATACGCGGTGCTTAACCTGCTTAAAAAAAACGGTGTTGCCGTGTTCCCCATGGGGCCCATGCACATGAAGCAGCTTACGTTTTATAAAAACGCGGCCCTTAAGGATAACGACAATCCCTTCAGCAGGTATAAGTTTAACGAGACCGGTGAGTTCCCCTCACTTAAAGGACAATACGGCGCAGCCAATCCTGAACTTAATATAATAGTAAGCCCGCAGTGAGGTAAAATATGATTATTGAACAGATACTTGTA
>JAAYBQ010000428.1 GCA_012730035.1 Spirochaetota bacterium | reverse complement strand
GCCGACTGTTTCATTGGCAGGGAGTTTTAATAATAATTTTTCAATTTCAGCAACAGCTTTTTCTGTCTTTTCAGCAGAGGTTCCCTGAGGTAGAGTGACTGAAATTTTAAAACCCTCCGCGGCATCCTGCGGGAAGGCATCCTTTTTAACAAATTTAGCAAGTATCAGAACTGACAGCAACAGCATTATTGCAAAAAAAGCGAAAACCGGATAACGGAACCTTATTATTTTATTAAGCAATGATTTATATCTGTTTTCAATGCGGATTACAAATTCTTTTTTTACTGTTTTTTTACTTTTTCCGTGATGCAGATGTGACGGCAGGATAAAATAACTTTCCATTAGTGAGATCGATAATCCGACAATTACCATAAGAGGAATTGCCCAGATAAATTTACCGGGAAAACCTCCGAGTGAAAAAAGAGGCGAAAACGCGACCATGGTGGTAAGTGATGAAGCCGCGACAGGTATCCACATTTTTTTAACAGCTGTGATGGCTGCCTCTTTTGCTCCAAGCCCACTCTCTTTGTTCGTATTGATCTCATCAGCTATGACAATAGCATCATCAACCAGCATGCCGAGTATTATAATAAAACCGCCGAGAGATATAAGATTTAAAGATATGCCGTAGATCTTCATAAAAATAAACATCCCCAAAAGTGTAAAGGGGATACCAAAGGCTGTCCATATAGCAGTTTTGAGATCAAATATTATAAGCAGTAAAGTAAGAACAAGAATAAAACCCATTAGAGCATTCCCTGCCAGAAGACTTATTCTATTTCGTGTAAGTTTTGACTGGTCAAAGAGAACTTTAACATTAATGCCTGCGGGAAGAATTTCACTTTTCAGGAGACTGTTTATGGCGTCAACCGTCTTTATAAGATCACTTGAACCGGTTTTTCTTATTGATAACGTGGCTCCCCTTACGCCATTATTCCTGACTATAAGATTCATCTCTTTTGGAATGACTTTCAATTCTGCTACCTGTTTAAGTTTAATACCGTAACCCTCGGCATTCATTATAATATTTGTATCGAGCACATCTTTATAATGGTTATACTTGCTTAAAAAAACTATTTTCTTTTCACCCACAAAGGATTCAAGAGTACCGCCTGAACCCTCCATGTTCCGTTTCTGAATGGAGTTGTAAATCATACGTAAATCTATATTATATTCCCTCGCGAGAACAGGGTTAACAAGAATCTGCACCTCTTCATCGGGTAGGCCAATGAGTGTGACACCTGCGATACCGGGAAGTTTTTTTATTTTAGATTCAAGTTTATCAAGGTAGGGTTTAAGTATTTCATATGATCCGGTATATGAAATTTCCATCACGGGTACATCGGAAGATGTGAATTCGCTTATTGACGGTTTACCTTCGATCTCCTTTGGGAGATTATCTATCGCTGCAAGTGCATTTTCAATTTCGTTGTATAGTTTACGGAACTCTTCAGGTGTGGCATTATCGTCAGCCTGTACCTCTACCCGCGATACTCCTTCTTCGGAAACTGATAAAATTTCTTTAATCCCTTCTACTTCTTCTAAGACATCTTCAATAGGTACAGCTATGTTAAGTTCAACGTCTCCGGCGGAAGAGCCTGGGTATATTGTCTGTATAATTACCTTGTTCATCGAAATTTCAGGGAAACCCTCTTTTCTCAGCTCAATAACGCTTTTGATACCGAGACCGATAACGGCAATTACAATAATATTCACAAGCATTGAGCGGTTTAAAAAAAAGTTTACAAGTCTATCCATCAAATTACCCCTTATGTTAAAAGCCGGATTCCCGGAAAAGTATAAACCTGCACCGGAGTTAAAAATATATTACTTTTATATTCGCGCGAATCCAAGAAAAACTGCGTGAATGGAAACTACAATTACTGTAAAGAGAGCTCTCGCGGTCTTTTG
>JAAYBQ010000427.1 GCA_012730035.1 Spirochaetota bacterium | reverse complement strand
TTTAATCAATAAAATGTCATAAATATTCATAAAAAAGCTTTTTTTAGAATGAACAATGGCACAGTTGATTTTATTTAAAACGAATCCTATAAATGTATATAAAAAAGATTGCCTAAAAACGGCCGGTCTATAAATTAAATCATTCACAAAAAGAGGTTAATATAATGCACAGCAACCTGTGGTGGGTGGCATTCGGTATAATGATTTTTATTCTGCTGGCCCTTGACATAGCAGTTTTTAATAGAAAGAATCACGAAATACGCCTTAAAGAAGCGGTGCTCTGGTCAGCATTCTGGATAAGCCTTGCGCTTATGTTTAACGTTGTTGTATATGTGTTTTACGGACATGAAAGCGCATTGCAATACCTTACCGCGTACCTTGTGGAAAAATCCCTCAGCATGGACAATCTCTTCGTATTCCTGATGATCTTCAGTTTTTTCAAGGTACCGCAGCGCTACCAGCACAAAGTTCTTTTCTGGGGAATAATAGGCGCTCTCGTAATGCGTCTCTTCTTTATTTTTGCCGGAATCACACTTATAAACAAATTTCACTGGATTATCTATCTATTCGGAGCCATGCTGATATATTCCGGCATAAAGATGGTCAAAGACAAGGAGACCGAAATTCACCCTGAAAAAAACAAGGTTCTCAGGCTCTTCAGAAAATTTATGCCAACAACCTCGAAATATCACGGGGGAAGTTTTTTTGTCAGGATTGACGGAGTTCTTCACGCAACACCCCTTTTTGTCGTAATGATAGTGATAGAGACATCGGATCTAATATTTGCCGTTGATTCAATACCGGCTGTACTTGCAATATCGAATGACACGTTCATAGTATACACATCAAACATAATGGCCATACTTGGACTTCGCGCCCTCTTCTTCGCGCTCGCCGGAGTTATGAACATATTTGAGTACCTGCATTACGGCCTTTCGGCCATACTTGTCTTTGTTGGTATAAAAATGATCCTTGCGGACTTATACAAGATAAATATTTTTGTATCCCTAATTGTGATTTTCTCAATACTCTTTATATCCATCATTGCTTCTGTCATAGACGGGCGTAAAAAAAACCGGGAACCGCAAAAACATAAAGAGTAATTTGAGTTTGCCCCCGCACCCGTATATTGCATACATACGGGAGGCATCATGAACAAAACACTTTTAGCGGCTATTATTATTCTGACTGCAGCCTCGTGCCTGAATCACGCAAATAATTAAATCTACATCCCGTCATACTCGGGCCCTGTTTCGATTAACGGCATTGCTGTAAAATCAACGGGCTTTGGCATTAAGGCCGGCAACATTAAAGAAACGGGAAAAATTTATTCCGCAAGATAAAAAAACAGATTTTGTAACAATAGACCGCAACCCCGGTCTATTAAATCACGAAAACACGGGACTTGAGAGCCTAGAAGAAATTATCGGCGAGAAAGTGGACTGGCCTAAACCTGAGATTTTTTAGAACAGAAGATTTATTCAGAACACTGTTAAACAACCTCCCTGCATAATTATTGACACCGCCGGGCTCCTCTGAAATATGTCCTGTAATTTTCAAGATATATACAGGTCCTGTTATGCATTTACCACCGGAAAACAAAGTATTACGTAGTACTTTGTATGCATAACAGGGCCTGTATTATGACTGATTCTACCGGAGATGATGAATGAAAACATTTAAAAAAGTAATGATTGCCAACAGGGGTGAAATAGCCATAAGAATAATACGGGCATGTCACGAACTTGGCATACGTACAGTAGCGATATACTCCAAAGAGGACAAGTACGCGCTTTTCAGGACAAAATCGGATGAATCGTACCTGGTCGGCAGCAGCAAGGGACCAATCGAAGCATACCTTGGAATAGACGAGATAATAAGTCTTGCTCTCAAAAAGGGTGTTGACGCCATACACCCCGGTTACGGATTTCTTGCCGAGAACCCCGAATTTTCCAGAAAATGCCAGGAATCCGGAATCGTATTTATCGGCCCTTCACCAGAAATGATGGAGAGTCTGGGTGATAAAATAAAATCGAAGATAGTAGCCAGGAATACGGGCGTCCCGATTATTACGGGAATCGAAAAACCGATAACGAATGATGAAGAGGCCATTCACTACGCTGCTGAATGCGGCTACCCCGTAATGCTCAAGGCATCAGCAGGCGGCGGAGGACGGGGGATGCGTATTGTACGCAACAGCGACCAGCTTATACCGGAATTTCATAATGCCAGGAACGAGGCACGCAAGGCATTCGGCAGCGAGGATATATTCATCGAAAAATACCTTGAATCCCCCAAGCACATAGAGGTACAGATACTTGCTGACAATTACGGAAACACTCTTCATCTGTTCGAAAGGGACTGTTCCATACAGAGGCGTCACCAGAAGGTAGTTGAGTTTACACCAGCCTTTTCGCTCTCTCCGGAAAAACGCCTGCAGATCTGCAATGACGCTATCAAGATTGCAAAGGCTGTAAATTACAGAAATGCCGGAACAGCAGAGTTCCTTGTAGACAGTTCGGGTAATCACTTTTTTATTGAAATGAATCCACGCATACAGGTTGAGCATACGGTAACAGAAGTTGTTACCGGTATAGACATTGTTCAATCCCAGATACTTATAGCACAGGGATGCAGCCTTGATTCACCGCAGATAGGGCTTAACAGCCAGGATATGGTGCAGACCAGGGGCTACGCCATACAGTGCAGGGTCACAACCGAGGACCCGGCAAACGGATTTGCCCCTGATACCGGCAAGATTGACGTGTACAGGACAGGTTCCGGCTACGGCATACGCCTTGACGGTGGCAACGGGTATACCGGCTCGGTTATAAGCCCGTATTACGACAGCCTGCTGGTTAAAATCACATCCCACTCGCGCACATTTGAAGATGCCATAAACAAGTCTAAACGTTCACTGCGCGAACTTGTAATCGCAGGGGTTAAAAC
>JAAYBQ010000426.1 GCA_012730035.1 Spirochaetota bacterium | reverse complement strand
TCGTCTACACCCGACAAGGCAGCCAGATAAATAATCGTACCCCACCCGATTTCCTTCCAGACATTACACATTACGTAAGTAAATATCCACCACCCATTGTCGCTGAGAAACGGAATCGCTTTAAAACCCATGGATTGCAGCATCTGGTTGATGGTTCCTCCCTGCTGTGAAAACATATTTGTCGCAATTCCCACGACAACAACCCAGGAGATGAAGTGCGGAAGATACAGAATGGATTGTGCGGTTTTCTTAAAACCTTTGTGCGACACTTCATTCAAAATAAGAGAAACAATAATGGTCAGAGGGAAATATGCGATTAAATTCATAAAGTTCAGAACCAGGGTGTTTTTAATGGACTTCCAGAAATTGTCGCTGGCAAATATTTTTTGAAATATATCAAATCCACACCAGGGGCTGTCAAACACCCCCTTAAACAGGTTATAGTTTTTGAACGCAATGGTAACGCCATACATGGGTATGTACTTGAAAATAATATAATAGACAATAACCGGGATAAGTATTAAATAGAGCGATCTGCAGCTCCATATCTTTTTTAGTTTATACGGAATACGCTTTACTTTAACTGACTTTTCCATCCGCTTCACACTTATTCCTTTTCCAAATATTAAATGTCGATATTACCATGTTGAAATTAATATATGGAATAAATTCTGGTAAATAGATATAGAAAATTTCCTACATTTAGTATAGTATGAAGGTAGAAAAGCACCAATAGTGATGTTTGACTATTTCTTTGCGAGATACGACTTTTTTCTGAAAAAGGAGAATAACGAATGGATCTTGAAAAAACACTGGATGCACTGAATCAAAACATACTCTGTAATCATATAACAGTTTCATACCACGGCAATTTTTTTCATAATCATGATGGTTATGAACTGTTTTTGCTGCTCAATGGAGATTTAAACTATTATATCGAGAGGATCGGGATGCATTTGGAACGCGGGCATCTCGTCCTCATAAAGGCATACGATTTTCACCGTCGGGAAATCGTTTCAGGAAACTCTTATGAAAGAATTGTCATTAACATCAAGGATTCATATATAGAAAAGCTTTCCTCGGAAAAAACCGACCTGTCCGCCTGCTTTCGCAACCTGTTTGAAAATAAAAGCTATCTGTTGAAGCTGAATGAACAGCAAATTACCGAATACACCCTCAGTGCCCAGCGGCTTAGCCAGGAACTGGAGTCCAGCGAATATGGAAGTGACATTCTGGCAGATACATTCATTAAGCAAATTCTCGTTATGGTCAACCGTATTTCCGAGAAAAAAAATCACATTGGAATCGTAAACATCATGCCGTCTCTGGTTTCCAATACCATCGCCTATATCGAGCAGCACATTTCTGAAAAAATTACCCTGGATGTTTTATCAGATTCATTCCATCATAATGGAACATATATCAGCAGATGCTTTAAAAAAATAACCGGTATATCCTTACAGCAGTACATCATTCGAAAAAGAATAACACTTGCGAAAAGATACCTGTTTGAAGGTTACAGCCCCTATGATGCTTGCATTTTAGCGGGATTTAACGATTATTCAAATTTTTCAAGAACATTCAAACAGCAGGTTGGAATTTCTCCTAAAAGGTTTCAAACCCAGAATACTCCGGGCCAGATCGCAATTTAAGCTTACGGTTCCAGGAAGATCGTTTTCTCACATATAATATTTTATTTCCCAGATTTTCGCTTCTATAACATCAAGTTACTGCATGACCATTCTTTGAATTTCATTGGAGCATACTCAGACAAAAAAGCCCGGACAGCGTATTTTGATTAGATAAAGATTAAAACAGCATTAAGAAAACTTGTTAAAAATTTGACACTTAGCGGATTTGCATTTAGCACGGTAACAGTGTAACATGGTGAGGAGTAGAAACAAGCGGGGTTAATAAGATGATCTATATGGAGAACCTGTGGAAGGTTTATAAAACAGGAACCATCTCGGTTGAAGCGCTAAAGGGGATCAGTTTCAGCGTTGAAGAGGGCGAATTCGTTTCCATTATGGGCCCTTCCGGTTCCGGCAAGTCGACGCTGATGAACATTATTGGCTGCCTGGATAAAATGACGAAGGGAATATACACCCT
>JAAYBQ010000425.1 GCA_012730035.1 Spirochaetota bacterium | reverse complement strand
TATCATCAATAATATGACCAAAACCACCGCCCCTTGTGTTAGCAAACCTGTAATTGACAGAAGCGACGGCAAATCCTTTTTTGCAGAAGAACCTTCGAAGATAATTAAAATCCGATTTGTCACCTCCAGTCCATGCTCCGCCATGGATAAGTATAATTACCGGGGTCTGATTTGTTCGTCCCGCCGGCAGTGAGATGTCAAAGCTGTTAATTGGGTCAGAGCCGTACTGTATGCCAATCAGCTCCTGTGAAGAATTCTCCGGACTGTTTTTGCAGTTATAAACTCCTGCCGATGCGATCAGGATAACTGTGAGTACAAATATGAATCTTTTCATAAATACAATTTATATCAGACAGAAGTAGAATCAATTCTTTTATTTTTCAGCAATAGCCTGTAAATCCATGCCCGTATCTCAAGCGGCTTTCCCGATTTTTAACCAAACCTTAAAACAAACCGGAAGTGTGTTCATATTTAAAATATTAATTCACTTTGATGATAATGATGCTATTTTATATTCAAAATTTCATTAAATCGAACAACAATAAAAAAAAGTTAATCTCTCAATAAAATAATTAATTAGTATTGACTTTTTTTTCCCTTCACTCTACAAAAAAACCGACCCTTCGGTTCTTTTCCTGATAGACAATTCAAATGTGATACTTTTTCACATACAACAATTGCCTGCTAAAAAACTGATTGGTCAGTTTTTTAGCTATACGCGGAGGTCTTATCAATGAAAAATCTTAAAATTCTGTTTTTAATGCTCTTTTTATCTACGGCAGTACTTATATCATGTGAAAGCGGCGGAATTAATTCAGGCGCAGAGAGCGATGAAATCGACACAGGCTGGATAGCCATAGATGACACAGCTCCAACCGGTGACACAGAATCAGCAACATCCACTGACATTGTCTCAACAGCTGCAGATTATACTACCGCACCTTCAGGAACACAGCAGCCATCACCACTTCCAGGCGGCAGGACTACTCTGCTTCCTGACACAGAAGAGAATACCGGTGAAAACTTCGAGGTTACCTGGTCTGATAAAATTAAAATCGCGTCACCTTATGAAAATGATGAAAAACTTATTTATATATGCGCGAACGTATGGAAACCGAAGAACATTGAAGGGAAACTGCCCCTGATTATAATGTCAAGCAGCTGGGCCCTTAACGAATATGAATACATGCCGGTTGCTGAACATCTGGCAAAAAAAGGCTACATAGTCCTGAGCTATACTCACAGAGGATGGTGGGGCACAGACGGCGAGGCATCACTTGGCGGTGAGGCTGACTGGGTCGATTTTTCAAATGTCCTGGACTGGGCAATAGCCAATCTTCCCGTTGATACTGAAAACATCGGGGTATCGGGCGTGTCCCTTGGAGGAGGCGCAAGTCTTGACCAGATCAGTAAGGATCCGCGGATAAAGACATGCGCAGCAATTTCACCCTATATTGACATGTACCGCAGCATGTACTCGCAGAATACACCCCGTCTTTTCTGGGGGATAGTCCTCTGCGGCACCGCAGCCTTACTCTCCAATGCAGATTCTGATATTTTCAAGGTATGGACTGCAACTTTAAAACACATAAACCTTGACTGGCTTTATAATTTTATGCACGGAAAATCACCTTCGGACTTTGTAGATCAGCTAAACGTGAAGAACAAGCCCGTTTATATAGCAACCCAGTTTGAAGACCACATGTTCCAGCCAGATACGGCTCTTGATTACTTTAACGCACTTACAGTCAGCCACAAGCGCCTGGATCTCTGCCTGGGCACGCACTTTTCAGGCGAAATGACGGGCATGCTGGGATTTAAAAACAACTATACCTATAACAATGTTGATAAATGGTTCGATTACTGGCTCAAAGGGATCGACACGGGGATTATTCCCGATACAACAACGAGTGCCGTAATAACCATGGAAGATAAAAATACACCGGGCAAACGTTCTGTGTACGATATGGCCGACCTGTCGCTTGTGAACGGTATTTATTCCTGGCCGATTAAAAACCTCAAGAGCGAAACATTCTATTGCGAACCCAAAGGGACCATTAAAAACGGTACGCTCTCATATACACCCGGCACAGAAAAAGGGATTAATGCCATCTATTCAAGCACCCTGACATATACAGTTGACTTTGTTCTGCAGCAGACACAGGCCGGCGGCATGGTGGGCCCGATTCTGGAACAGTTCAACATGCCGCTAATACGCCACCTTTCAACCTTCGACAGGTCCACAACAATTATATATGAAGGCCCGGTTTACACAACCACCAGAAAGATAAGGGGCACAGCCCATGCGACACTGCGAATGTCTTTGTCACGTTCCAACGGGCAGGTTCTGATGTACCTGTACGATGTTAATGAAAACGGATATGCCACGTTTATCACCCATGGCTTCAGGACTTTCTATGACTGGGAATTTACATCCACTGGTCTTTCAAAAGTAAGAAATGTTATCGATATACCTCTGGTGGCAACCGCGTATGATATACCCGCAGGGCATCATCTTGCTCTTGTAATAGATACAGGCGATTTCAATTACTGCAGGCCTGACGGGCTTCCATTTATGCTGGCACTTCATCATGGAGTTAACGGACAGTCAAGTTTGACGGTACCGTACGAACAGTAGATATATAAAGAAATATTTTAATATATGGCCGGTGCCGGTAACACAGCACCGGTTTTTTTATTTATCCCTGATTATTTTAAATTCAGTGCGCCTGTTCAGTTCATCATAGCCTTTGCCTTTGCGCCTGACAACGGGCGCTGTTTTCCCGGCACCCGAGGTCTTAAATCGTTCCGGATCGAGCCCTTTTCGTGTAAGGTATTTTTTTACCGATTCGGCCCGCTCAAGGCTTAACCTGTTGTTGTGTTCATCGCTCCCATGAAGGTCAGTGTGACCGACAATCTCCAGCCTTACTTCACTGTTCTCTCTTAGGAAAAGTGCAAGCGCATCAAGATAGGGGTACGATTCTTTTTTTATGACTGACCTGTCGTAATCGAAGTGAATGGCTCGCGTTTCGAAATCCGCTTCCTTTGTAAATATAAAAGCAGAGTACAGGTCAAACAGCCCCTCCCCCCCTTCACGGTTAGATGAGATAAAATAACGCTGATCGGCGCGCGTAAGGTACATTTCGTTTGCCTCGCTGTTGATTTTATCACCCAGGTTCACCGGTGTACCATAAACACCGTTTTCACATGAGACAAAGTATAGATCATATAATCCAAGGCTGTCCGGCCTGACTGATGCGAAGAAAAAACCATTCAGATCCTCTGCGGGAATCAGTCCAACATCGGGGAATCCTATGTTAAAAGGCCCCTTCATTGGCCTGGGGTTTACGAAATTACCATCGACATTTTCAGCTTCAATAAGCAGAGTTCTGCTGCTGTCACCAAAAAGCCATGTTGCGTAATAGAGTTTTCCTTCTGCTGTCAGGCTGGGGGTCCGTTCATGGTGGACCGTGTTTATCTCCCCGGGGACAGGTTCGGGAACTGTCCATTTGCCGTCTATGTTCTCTGAAAAATAGAGGTCAAATGATACCTTAACCTGGCTGTTTTCGTCTCTCATCTCCATGCTGCCGTCACGGTCAGATGCAAATAGAAGGTAGCGTCCGTCAGCGGATATAAACGGTGTTTCATCATTATACGGCGAGTTGAGAGTGTCCAGCGGTTCGGGTGTTGACCATGCCCCGTCCTTGTAATAGCTTATAAAGAGGTCCTGGTATTTTCCATTCCTGCTGGAATTGAATATCATGTAGCTGCCGTCGGGGCTTATTGCTGGCGCAAAATCATTTGCCTTGCTGTTGATTTTTCTGCCCATATTGCGTGGTGATTCAGACACGGTAAAACCGGCTGAAAACGCAGTTGATAAAAACAGGCAGAGTATCGCGGCCGCAGACACAATCCTGAATTGCATAAAGACCTCCTGTCTTGCATAAATTATCGGGATCACGATTTTCCATAATCCTCAAGATAATACATCCCTGATATTTTTATAATACTTTTACCACGATAAAAATCAAGCGGTTTTGCAAATCTACCCTGCAAAATCGGCCGTAACATTAAAGCCTGTTGCGGAATAATCTGAAAGCTCCGGCCGCAATTATTTCACTTTTTTTGTGAATAATCATTATTATATCAGG
>JAAYBQ010000042.1 GCA_012730035.1 Spirochaetota bacterium | reverse complement strand
ATTCCTTGATGCTGTAAACTCTTCGTTCAATAAATTCTTCTTTTTTACCGTAATTCCATTGATTTAGTGGCCTGAAATAACCTGCGACCCTGGAATAGATCTCTGTTCTGATTTTAAATTTTTTCATAATGCTACCTCCGTGTAAATTGCTGTTTTGTCAATCCCGTTAATAACAAATATAATTTGTTATTAGATAATGTCAACAAATTTTAAGCAAACATACGTATATATTAAAACAATTTTATCGAATATGTCTCCGGATATAATGAACGTTAAGGGTGAATACCGGGGCGAAATGCATAAATTTTCAGCAGTTTTTTTTAACTTGCGTTATAATATTCAACAGGTATTTAGAACCTGTATTGCCTATCTATGCTGAAAATGGAAAAAAAATGCTGCAGTCTGATAAAATCTACAGGTTCACTCTTCTCTTTTTTTTATACCTGTCACAGGGGATACCTTTCGGTTTCCAGGCCACTGCCCTGCCCCTTATGCTCCGGGAACGTAATGTCCCGCTTGCGCTTATCGGTATGAGCACCCTGCTGGCATCACCGTGGATGTTCAAGTTTCTATGGGCACCTGTAATAGATATGAAATGGAATCGTTCAATCGGAAGAAGAAGGACGTGGATAATACCACTGCAGGTACTGCTGTTAACCGCAATCATTTCTGCTTCAGAATCGATTGATATCAGTATATACCTGCTTGCTGTTAATATACTTGTTATGAACATTGCAGCTGCAGCGCAGGATTGCGCGGTTGACGGACTGGCCGTAGACATACTCTCTGAAAACGAACTTGGTTATGGGAATTCCGCTCAGGTGGTGGGTTATAAGGCCGGTATGATTATAAGCGGAGGCCTGCTTGTGTGGCTTAGTGGATTCTTCGGCTGGAGCATGCAGTTTGTTGTTATGGCGGTTATTTCCACTATACCCCTTGTACTTGTTCTTTTTTACAGAGAAAAAGAGAGAGTTGAAATTGCTCATAAAAAAAAGCTTCAATTTGCACTAATACTTCATATCCTTATTGATTCACTGAGAAAGGAGTCTGCACGCTATTTTATTCTGTTCATTCTGCTTTACAAGTCGGGCGAGGTTATGCTCGATATAATGTTCAAGCCATTTGTGCTTGATTCAGGTTTTTCAGCGTCAAGCACCGGGCTCTGGATAGGAACTTACGGCATGGCTGCATCGATATTAGGTTCTATCGCAGGCGGAGTGCTTTCTTCACGGCAGAAGCCGCTTAAGGGATTGCTGTACGCCTGCGTGCTAAGGCTGATACCACTGATCTGTATTTCGGCTGTTTCTTTTATAAAACCGCAGGCATATCATATAATATCAATCTCACTGCTGGAACATTTTTTTGGCGGTATGCTTACAACAGCAGTTTTTGCGTTCATGATGTTTAATGTTGACAGAATTATTGGCGCAACACATTATACATTATTCGCAAGCATCGAGGTGATCGGGAAATCTCCCGGGGCTGCTCTTTCGGGTTTTGTCGCGCAGCGTTTCGGTTATTCTGCCTGCTTTATAACGGGTACAGTCATCTCTGCGCTTGTAATACTTCTTCTGCCATTATACAAAAGGAGTCTGGTT
>JAAYBQ010000424.1 GCA_012730035.1 Spirochaetota bacterium | reverse complement strand
CTATAGGACTGAATAAAACCTCCATAACAGTTAAGTGGAGATACAAAGGAAACACAAACAGATATGAACTCTCAATTGTTTACCGGGCAAGGTAAGGCCCTGCCATGAAAAATGTAAATAACAATAACGGATTTACTTTAATTGAGATGCTTGTGGCTGTAGCAGTATCCTCTGTTATTCTGCTAATGGTTTATACAGCCTATAATTCTGTAATTAAAACTGTTAGTTACGGAAGGACCGTATCTTCATACTATAAGCAGCTTAACCATATACTTAACCGCATTGATTCCGATCTTACCTGTATGTATTGGAAAGAGGGCAACAGCATGCTGCAGCTTATATCAATTTTCAACGGAAGTAACAGCATAATAAGTTTTGTTACAGCTGAATACAGGGATTACCGGATATTACCATCACCCGTAGCGCAGTACCCTGCAACAGATATTCATGAAACCGGTTATTACCTTCTGCAAAAACCCGGTGACATGAATTACACACTTGTAAGAAAAACTGACATTCATTATGATGATTCATTTTCAGAAGGGGGCTTTGAAGAAGAACTTCTCTCTCAGGTTGTTTCGCTCAAATTTGAATTTCAATACAGGAGTGACTGGTCTGATAACTGGAATACAGCCGATCAGAAAAGACTGCCAAAAGCTGTCAGAACAACACTTGAAACAGTTGATCCTTTTGGTAATGTCGAAAAGTACAGCATTATATCATTGCCCGGACTTGCGTATGAATAATTTATTCAGAAGATTTATGGAGAATTATAACCGCCGGAAAAAATTTATAGCATCTGATGGCATTAAATCATATTTATTAAACACCAACGGGTATATTCTGCTGATTGTTCTTATCATTTCGGCATTTCTGGTTTCATTTACATCTGATTTTTTTTTCCAGACAAGCATTTATATATCATCGTTAAAAAGAGCGCGTGCAAACCTTGAATGTGAATACACGGGATTATCTGGACTTGAAATCGCCAAAGCTATCATTGAAATAGACAGGCTCGGCATGAGTACGGGATTTTTACCTAATCTTAACAACAACAGGAACATTGATTCGTATATGGACATCTGGGCCCTTGATTTCCCCGAATTTCCCATACTTGACGGTACTGTAAAAATCAGTATTGAAGATGAAAATTCAAAAATTAATATAAATGCGCTTATAAGCGAATTCGCACCATCTACAAAATATTACGGTATTCTTCAAAGATTTTTTGTAAACATGGGCCTCCCCATGGATATTGCAGACGCGATAATCGACTGGGTTGATCCCGATGACTCACGTTTTCCCTACGGTGCGGAATCATCCGGTTATTACCAGACACTATCCCCCCCCTACAAGGCAAAAAATGCTCCCGCAGACAGTATTGACGAACTTCTGCTTGTAAAAGGAATCACCCCGGAAATATATTATGGCCTGGGAGGAGGAAATTACGGACTTGAAAAAAATCTGGTTGAACATAATAAAGGAGATGTTACATTACCCGAAGAAAAACTTGAAGATCTTAATGCTCAACCGGTCAACGGTTCTGAGGATGATAATGAACCTATAACAGCCGGTAAAGAGAAAGACCGCAGGCTGGATAAATATCTCAGGGTATATGGTGAATGGATGAAATATCCTGACGAATCCAGCAGGATTAATATAAATACTGCGTCTTACAGGGTGCTGATCTCGCTGACTGATGAGATTTCCGATGAGACTGTTCAGGAAATAATAAAAAAAAGGAACCTTGAACCATTCAAAACTGTTGATGAGATTTCAGCTTTTACCGGCAAGGGAAATACGGTTAACAGCCTTCTTACCGTTAAATCCCACATATTTAAAATAACTGTTACTTCGGTAAATTTGAACGGAAAATATAAATCAGTATATTATTACGACAGGGATAATAAAAAAATTCTGTATTGCTCGGGTGAATACTAAAGGGGTGATTCTTTGTTTGACAATATTGTATCAATAGATATCGGTGCTTCATCGATCAAGCTGATAAAAGCCAGGCGAAGCATAAAAAATTTCGAAATTACTGCAGCACTCATAGAGGAGATTAATCCCGATGAAGCACAGACAGATTATGCTGCAGCATTACGAAAAAGCATTTTCGCATTAAAAGAACGTGAAAACCTTGCCGAATCGAGCGTTATTCTTACAGTAACCTCGGATCTTGTTTTTTTCAGAAACATTACCTTCCCTTTTAGCGACATGGGCAAGATCCGCGAAGCAATACCATTTGAAGCTGAGGAGAATATACCCTACCCTTCTGAAAAAATAGTTATGGATTTCCAGCCACTTCCACAGTCAGATACCGGCGCACGAAGTGTCATCCTCGCTGCCATAAACAGGGACATACTCAACGCTACTCTTGAAATACTTTCAGAAACCGGCCTGGACCCGGTTTTTGCCGGACTTGAATCAAATGCACTTGTAAAAAGCTACGATTATTTTAATTCAGTCAATAACGAAACAGTTCTGCTTGTCGACATAGGTCATAATAAAACTGTAATAAGTATTATACGAAATAATCACCTGCTTTATAACCGATCAATAAATGCAGGAACCGGTCAGATTATTAGTAATATATCTGATATTCTGAGGGTGAGCCTTTCAGAAGCATCAGGTATTTTTGAAACAATTGATATTGATCTGAATACTACTGAATCAGGCATGGACAAAGTCGCCACTGAAGGTTTGAATATAACTAAACCGAAAATGAAAAAGATTTATAGCGGCGCATTAGAAACGGTTAATACCATTATCAGTGATCTGCTGATTTCAATTAAATCAAGCGGCATTGTGAATGACTATTCTGATTTCAGCAGAATTATGCTTTCGGGGGGGGGATCGAACATAAAGGGTATAGGCCGCCTGTTTGGTGATGAGTCTGGCCTTCCCGTAGTATTCATGCCGTTTGTAAACGAATTCAGCGACAGAAACATCAGGAGCAGACTATCTATATGCCTGGGGAACCTGCTTGTTTTTATGAACAACCGGAACGATTCAATAAACTTTCTCAAGGAAAGATCAGCCTCTGCTGCCGCTGCAGGATGGAATAACCGCTTTGGCATTGCAAAATTATTTATAATAATGTCAATTGCAGTCTTCATTGTAAATCTTATGCTTACGTTTTACTCTGTTTATAAAACCAACAGTTATTCCGATGAACAGCTTAGACAGAAATACAAACGTTATTTTAATACTTCAAATATTCCCAAAGACCCCGTTGTTGAAGCATCAAAAATACTCCAGAAAGAGAGGCAGGAACTCAAAGTACTTAAAGACATGATAGGAGAGCATTCATCATTCACCGCAATAATCGGAATTGTAACAAAAACTTTCAGCGGCATACCCGGATTTTATGTCAAAAAGATGAGCTTCGAAGGTAACGATATGACAATCGAAGGTGAAGTCAAAAACAGCAGTGATCTTGAACAGTATAAAAAAAACATTCTGCAGACCGGCCGATTTGAAACTGTAACCGTAAATATTACCGATACAAACAGGGCAAGGTCGCTTTTTAGGATGATAATTAAGCAGAAATCAACGACGGAGCAGCGTTAAAATGATACAGATCAATAAAAGAGAAAAAAGGCTTCTGATATTACTATCAGTCATCGTGGGGATTATTTTTTCTTATTATTTTATTATTGATCCCCTTGTAAGTTTCAAAAAAAATGCAGGTCAGAGCCTGG
>JAAYBQ010000423.1 GCA_012730035.1 Spirochaetota bacterium | reverse complement strand
GTATCACCAGTAAAACAGGTGATTCAGGGGTAAGTATAACCTCATTTTCCAGTAGAACATCATGGCCTATAACCTTTCATGCGGAATATTAAGCGATCCGCACTTTTAGTAAATTATTAATTCTATCATTCCCGCGAAGGCGGGAATCCAGAGCAGGCACAGGGTGCGGGCGGAAGAATTGATGCCTGACTCAGATAGACTGAGAATTAAATCATGCGGATATTTTTCATAGCTCGCCTGGACTTGTTTATGTGTTTGTCTTGCTACTGTAAATATTGCTTAGTACATATCGGGGCTGGTCAACTGAAGGCATAAAAAAAACAACCGCATGGTTGTTTTTTTTATATATTTTACCCCGGCGGCGTCCTACTCTCCCACATAGCTACCCATGCAGTACCATCGGCGATGAGAGGCTTGACTTCTGTGTTCGGAATGGGAACAGGTATGGCCCTCTCTCTATAACCACCAGGAAAATATTCATTTTCACTGATAGATAGACATATAAAAGACCAGGTATTTTCTGTCAAACGAATTAAGTTTTAATTTTGAAAAAAATGTATTTTTTAAAATTTTTTACAATAATGGTATGTATTTGCATGCCGCTACGCAGGGATGCCCTGCGGGGCTTTCACGGTCTTCGCCCGTGGCCCGTTGAAAAACTATTTCAATACTCCGGGTCTCCGTGTGAGACTTGTTTAGTTCATAAAACCCTCACCGGGGGGAACAGCACAGGCCGTTACGCAGGGTAACCGTTATACAAAAGAATTCAACACATATATACACGGATAATTAAGGGTGGAATATCTGTGTTAATCTGTGTTTACAGTGTCAATTATTTTAATCTTCCTCCCTGGCAGGTTCGACGGCTGGTCGATAGATCAGTACACACACAAAAAAAGCCCCTTCCGGGGCTTTTTTTATTCCCCTCTCCGTTCCGGAGAGGGGTTAGGGGTGAGTCTTACTTTGAATCAATCCATTTCATCATTTTACGGAGTTTCGCTCCAACTTTTTCGATCTGGTGTACACTTTCTGTTTTCCTGATCTTGTTGAAGAATGGACGGCCTTTTTCGTTCTCTTCAATCCAGTTTTTGGCAAATTTTCCGCTCTGGATGTCCTTGAGTATTTTTACCATTTCTTTCTTTGTTGTGTCTGTAACAATCCTGGGGCCGCTTACGTAGTCGCCATACTCAGCTGTATCTGATACTGAATACCTCATGTAGTTTATTCCTCCCTGGTAGAAGAGGTCAACTATGAGTTTCAGTTCGTGCAGGCACTCAAAGTATGCTATCTCGGGCTGGTAGCCTGCGTTCACAAGTGTTTCAAATCCTGCTTTAACAAGATGAGACGCGCCGCCGCAGAGTACTGCCTGCTCGCCAAAGAGGTCTGTTTCGGTCTCTTCTTTGAATGTTGTTTCAATAACGCCGGCCCTTGTGGCGCCTATTCCGTGCGCGTATGCAAGAGCTATCTTCTTTGCCTTTTTTGACGCGTCGTTGTGGATTGCGATGAGTGAAGGTACTCCACCACCTTTTACGTATTCGCTCCTTACAAGGTGTCCGGGGCCTTTTGGAGCTATCATTATTACATCTACATCTTTCGGGGGATTAATTCTTTTAAAGTGAATATTGAACCCGTGAGAAAATACCAGTACCTTGCCTTTGGTCATATAGGGGAGTATATCATTTTTGTATATCTTCTCCTGGATATGGTCCGGCGCGAGTATCTGTATCAGGTCAGCCTTCTGCGCCGCCTCTTTCGCTGTCATGGGTGTAAAGTTGTGCGAAACTGCGAGTTTATAGTTGGCAGTCCCTTTTACTTCCGCGATAATGACATTGAGTCCGCTGTCCCTGAGGTTCTGTGCCTGTGAATGTCCCTGGCTGTCGTAACCTATAACTGCGATTGTTTTGCCTTTAAGAACGCTAATGTCGGCATCCTTTTCGTAATACATCTTGGCCATTGTATATCTCCTTGGTTTGATTTTATTCCCTGTCTACTCCCCGTAACATGGGGCAGGGGAGTGTATGCTTATTTATGCTAATCCCTGTCTTTAAGAATGGAAACTACCCCTGTCCTCATCGATTCCTTTATCCCGTAGGGAGTCGCCAGTTCTATGAACCTGTCGATCTTGCCCGACTCGCCGTCAATGGAAAAGGTAATGCTCTTGTGCGCAACATCTGCCACTTCCGCCTTGAACAGTTCGGCAAGCTGGAGCACCTCACTCCTTTTGGCCGATGTGCAGCTCACCTTTACAAGGGCAAGCTCCCGCTGGATGGAAAGCTGAGGCGCATGATCAGAAACCTTGATCACATCTATCAGTTTATGAAGCTGCTTTTTGACCTGTTCAAGAATCTTGTCATCACCCTTCACGACTATTGTCATGATGGATATGTCATCATCCTCGGTCCTGCTCACCGCAAGGGAGTCTATGTTGTAGCCGCGTGCGGAGAAAAGTCCCGCGACCCTTGCCAGTACGCCGAATTTGTTTTCTACTTTAACCGAAATTACATGTTGGCTCATTTTGTCTCCTATGCCAGTTCTCTCATAATTGTGTCCTTGATGGTTTTGCCAGCCGGTACCATGGGGTAAACATTCTCTTCTTTGGAGACCCTGAAGTCTATTATTATGGGCCTGTCCGTTATTTTAAGCGCTTTCCTGATTGCAGGTATGACTTCATCTTTTTTGTCAACCCTGATGCCTGCGCAGTTGTAAGCCTCGGCAAGTTTTATAAAGTCCGGGGCAAAGTTGATGCATGTGTGTGAATAGCGTTTATCCCAGAAGAGCTGCTGCCACTGGCGTACCATGCCCAGGAACCCGTTGTTAAGTATTGCGATTATTATCGGCAGCCGGTGCTGCGCGCCCACTATAAGCTCCTGCACGTTCATCTGTATTGATCCGTCACCGGCGATGTCTATTACCCGGCGGTCCGGCCGCGCCAGCTGCGCGCCTATTGCAGCCGGAAGCCCGAACCCCATGGTGCCCAGTCCGCCCGATGATATAAATGTGCGCGGCTCTGTGTACTTGAAGAACTGCGCAGCCCACATCTGGTGCTGGCCGACCTCTGTTGTTATGACAGCTTCACCCTTTGTCTGGGAGTAGAGCTGTTCGATGACGTACTGCGGCTTGATCTCGTCCGGATCACTCCCCTGGTCATAGTGAAGGGGATGGTCCTTCTTTATCTTCTGCACCTCGTTTACCCATGAGGATATTTCGGGTGCCTTTATTATTTTGTTCATCTCTTTGAGTATCTTTTTGCAGTCTCCAACAATTGGTATGTCAACCATTACGTTCTTACTTACCGATGCGGGGTCAATATCTATGTGTATTACCTTCGCGTTCGGTGTGAACTCTGAAATCTTCCCGGTTACCCTGTCGTCAAACCTGGCTCCTATTGCAATCAGAAGGTCCGAGTTGTGAACCGCGTAGTTTGCGTAATAAGTGCCGTGCATGCCCAGCATCTCGAGCGAGAGCGGATCTGTCTCGGGATATATCCCCATGCCCAGCAGCGTTGTAGTAATGGGTATGCCGGTTTTTTTTACAAAATGCCTCAGCTCGTCAGAAGCGTTCGAGAGTACAACTCCTCC
>JAAYBQ010000422.1 GCA_012730035.1 Spirochaetota bacterium | reverse complement strand
TAGGTTTTTTCCGGCCCGGGTTGATTACATAATTGAAAATAATATCAGATCTTTCGTATATTATGATTCCTGTTCCATCCGTGAGCATTACCTGTACCTTTGAGTCTCGGCCTGTACGGATCCTGTCACCCCTGCGGATAATCATGTTATCACATTCACTGCCCTGACAGTTAAGATTGGATTTTTCTGTTAAGCCCTTTTTAAGAACTATTTTTCCTACGACATCATCAGCAGCTGTTGCCTGGGTTGAATGCAGCATAATTAAAGAGATAATCAGGGCTGGCAGAATTTTCACAACTTCACCACCTGTATATTGCATTATACTGTACTATGAATTTTTTGGTCCGGGAAATATAGTCCCGTGTTTCATTAAAAGGGGTGAATTCCGAAAAGAGATCCATGTCCGGGTACTTCCCGGATTTGATCCAGTTATTTACGTTGCCGGCACCGGCATTGTAGCCTGCCACCATGTACTCGATCCTGTTATTGTAATAGAGTCCAAGCCAGGCAAGGTAATGTGTGCCGAATTTAATTGAAGTGCATGGATCTTTCAGTTCATAACGGCTGATTTTAAGTTCACCGGCTATGCCCGCTGCGGTAGCAGGCATAAGCTGCATAAGTCCAAGCGCGCCGGCCGGTGATTCGGCGTTGTGGTTGAAATTGGATTCAGCCTTGATCATTGAATAGATTACCGAGGGACTGATTTTATACTTTTTGGCTTCGCCAAGGACGCAGTCAGAAAATGGAGCAGGGTAAAGCATTCTTGCATATTTTTCGGGCAGTAGTGAAAGGTGTTCACGTGCGCCTGCGATATTGAAAAGTCTGAATGCATGGAATGTTCTCATGTTGTAGAAAGTGTATTTTGATGAAAAAAGAGTAAAGGCAATGCTGATATCCTTCATGGCTTCTTCATCATTATCTGGTATTGATTTAATTTCCCTGTTAATCGCCGCAACGTCACCGGCCGCGAAATATTTTTCAAGGCCTTCAATAGTTTCTGAAAAGCTGCTATTGTATGATGGTGAGACAATCATTTTTTGCAGTGATTTATAGGGTGCAATAAAGTCGTTCGGGAAATCGGTCAACCTCGATGCTGTTTCACGGGTATAACCCTCTTTTAAAAAAAGGAGTGTGTGATATAAAATCATGGCGGAGGTATTTTTACTTTTTTTTGCTGCGGTGTATTTCTCCATTAATGATCCAGTCTCCCATGAACCGGATTCATGCGAAAGCAGTACTAGTGTAAGCGATGATCCTGGATGGTGAAAACACATCTCCTCAAGAAAGAGGTTTTTTCCTGATACTGTTTTGCTGCCGTTTATCCTGTATTCCCAGAACCTGCAGTATGCCGTATAATCTGCATCGGGGAATCTCCGAATTGCCTGCGTAAAATAAAGTGACGCTTTGCCATACTGTTTGTTTTTCAGGTAAAATCGTCCGCAAAGCCACAGGAACCTGGCGCTTTCATTTTCTTCTGGAAATGATGTTGCGTATTTTTCAGCAAACGGAATAAATTCAGCTCTGTTGCGTTCTTCCATGTATAAAATAATCCGGGTCAGTACGCGCCTGAGGATTTCGGGGTCGGAGCTGTTGGAAAGTCTGATGTAATTTTTAATTGCTTCATGCCTGCGCCCTTTGTCCCAGAGCAAGGCGCTGTGTGAAAGAAGTATCTCGTCATATTCGGGATCGTTTTTCATCGACTCAAGTATTCGGACTGATTGAGCGTAATTTGTAACTGTTAAAATTTTAAGTTTAAGAAGGTTTGCCGGGCCATTTTTTTCGTTGATCAGCTGTTCCGAGTATTCGGCAGATTTTTTCATATCACCGGTTTCAAAGAGGGCGCCGGCAAGAAGCAGAAGTTCGCCGTTGCTGAACTTGACTTTTTTCTGCTCTTTCAGAAAGACCAGCCTTTTGGCAGCTATGTCAATTTGCCATTTTTCGCCGCCTGAGGTTATGACCCGTATATACGATTCAACCGCTCTGGAATTTTCCTCCATGTTTTCGTGCATTGAACCAAGGCGTATGCATGTGAGAGCAATGGATTCCCTGTCATTATATTGTTTCAGTATGCCGCTTAGAATTTCGACTGCTTCACTGCCACGGTTAAGCTTCTGCAAAGATTTTGTTTTAAGAAGGAGCGCGTCCCGGTAGAGTATGGAATCATCCTCGTTCATCAGGTCGACAAATCTGGTTACGTATTCATGCTCGCCATAATCGAAAAATAAAGATGCTATATAAAAGACTGAGTCGTTGTAATAAGGACTTTTTATGGAAAATGATT
>JAAYBQ010000421.1 GCA_012730035.1 Spirochaetota bacterium | reverse complement strand
ATCAATCAGTACCCGGACCGAAGCGGCTGTACCCGAATCCTCGTCGAGTACACGCACCTTGTAGTCCGTAAGATATATCTGGGAAATTTCAGGAAAGAACTTCAACAGGGCCTTACGCAGCGCATTGTTAAGGGCATCAACAGGTCCGTTACCATTGGCAGCAGTATGCTCAACCTGTCCGTCAACCTGCACTTTAATTGTAGCCTCGCACTCAAGCCCGCCCTGCACATCCATCTCGGTTATAAGCCTGAATCCCAGCAGTCTGAAGAAGGGTCTGTACTCTCCTGTTGCCTCCCTGAGCAGAAGCTCGAACGATCCCTCTGCAGCCTCAAACTGGAAACCCTTCTCTTCAAGACCCTTTATCTTTTCAAGTACGGCGCGTGAAAGATTTATGTCGCCGCTAATGTCTATGCCCAGTTCTTTTGCCTTGAATTCAACGTTGCTCTTGCCCGAAAGCTCGGAGATCATTACCATTCGCTTGTTGCCGACAAGTGCCGGATCGATGTGCTCATAAGTCCTGGTATCCTTCTGCAGCGCAGACACGTGGATGCCCCCTTTATGAGCAAAGGCATTCTGCCCAACAAAGGGCCTGTTTTCAACATGCGGCAGGTTTGCAATTTCACTAACAAACCTGCTAACCTCCGAAATATGCTGCAGCACGTCTTTTGATGAACAGAGGTGTCCCATCTTGAGCACAAGGTTGGGGATAAACGTCGTAAGGTCACAGTTGCCGCACCTTTCTCCGTACCCGTTTATTGTGCCCTGGACAGAAGAAGCTCCAGCCTCTACAGCGGCTATGGAATTTGCCACCGCCACTCCAGTATCATTATGAAAATGCGCCCCCACCTCTGTGCTGAACCTGTTTTTTATATCAGATGTTATGCGGCTTACCTCAGCGGGGAGCGTTCCGCCGTTTGTATCGCACAGAACCAGCATGTCCACCCCCGCTTTGCATGCCGTGTCAAGGCACCTGAGCGTATACTCGGGGTTTGATTTGTACCCGTCAAAGAGATGCTCGGCATCCAGGAAAACTCTGAAGCCAAGGTCTTTCAGATAGGCAACGGTGTCATTTATAAGCAAGAGGTTTTCATCAAGCTCCATTCCGAGAGCCTTTGTAACCTGGAAGTCCCATGTTTTAGCAACGATTGTAAGCACATCAGCCTTTGAATCAACCAGCGCCTGAACAATCTGATCATCGCTGCATTTGTAACCCTTTCGCCTTGTTGACCCGAAAGCAGCTATTTTTGAGTGTTTAAGGCCCAGCGTCCTTACCTCGGAAAAAAACTGCTCATCCTTGGGATTAGACCCCGGCCACCCCCCCTCGATGTAGTCAATTTTCAGGGAATCGAGAATCCGGGCAATATTCAGCTTGTCCTGTATTGAAAGCGAAATACCTACAGTCTGCGCCCCGTCTCTTAATGTTGTATCGTAAATACTTATAATTCTTTCTGTCATTATACACTCATTTGAAATTAAATTCTTGATTTGCTTTTGTACACCAGCCTGTGATTAATGTTTCTAAAAAGCTGTTTAAAAATTTGTTTTAAAATAAGAGTGCTTTCAGCAGAAAGGGCTGTATCACCCTGAAAATCTCCAGGATAGCCTTTTCAGGAACCTGCTGAAATGCACAAATCCTGCCGATTATGCATACTCGAAACTGATCATTCATATTTCAAGTAATTTTCAGCCTGTTTATGCATAACTCCTCTTATACCTGTAATATACAAATTTATCCGGCACTCTTTGCCGCTTCCCCTCCAATAAAGAATTCTGGTTGACTGCTGCGGTACAGCTTATATAATTAAAACCGTAAGACCGGAACACAGACCATTTATGAACTATATAATATTCGCCCTCACAGTCCTGCTCATTGCCATAATGCTGATGATACTTAAATCATTGCGCATACCCATGTCCATCAGAAAAGCCGAGGAACTCTTCGCCGAGAATGACCTTAACGGAGCCAATGAACTGGTAAAATTTGTCCTGAACAAAAAAAGGAACTATGTCCCTGCCATGTACCTTAAGGCAAGAATTCTGATGCAGCGGGGACAGTACCTTCTTGCGATTCACGAACTCAACGAAATGATGGCGCTTTCAGATTTTAAAAAACACGTCAACGAACTGGAAGTACACTACCATCTGGCAGGCCTTTACAACCAGACACAGAACTATGTAAAGGAAATTGACGAGTACAAGGCCATACTCGAATTCAACCCGGACGATATTAAGGCAAACCACAGGCTGGGCCACGCCTGGTACCAGCAGAAAAACTATAAAAACGCACGTGAGAATTTTCTCAAGGTTGCTGTACTTGATCCCAGAATTGAGGACATTTTTCTCCCACTGGGTGTATCATGCTTTAAAACATCGGATTATCAGAAAGCCGAAGTTTACCTGCTTAAGGCATCTGAACTGAAAAAGGATCTTCCTGAAGTTCAGTTTTATCTCGGTTCAATATACAAAATGAAAAAGGATTATGAAAATGCCTATCTGATGCTCGATAACGCAAAAAACGACAAAAAATTTTTTGTTAAAAGCCTTTTCATGCTGGGGGAGATGTCAGTTGACCGGGACAACTTCAACGAGGCCATTGAATATCTCGAAAAGGGTCTTACAAGCCTCAAGGATAATGACGAGGAATCTCACGCGTACAGGTACCTGCTGGCAGAATGTTACGAACATGAAAACAAAATAAAAGAGGCCATACACCACTGGTCAAAGATAGAATCCGAAAATCCCAGTTTCAGGAGCACCGGGGTCAAACTCGAGGCATACAGGGCAATCCTTGAAAACGACAACCTTACACCCTTCTTCCAGTCATCACTCGAGGAGCTTCAGCCGTACATCACAGACATGATTGCCGGCCTTAACTATAACATAGTCTCCAGTGAAAAAAAATCTTCAAACGAATACCAGTACAGGGTATATAACATCAAGCGCATTAACGATCCCCCGGTGCTGGTACTGTTCAACAGAACTACAAGAGAAATATCTGAAGGACAGATAATTGAATTTCAAAAGGTCATCTCTGCTGAAAAATGCAAGAGCGGAATATATATATCCACGTCAAAATTCAGCCTGCGCGCTAAATCGAGCGCCGCATCCAAGATGATCGATCTTTATGACAGCGAGTACATCTCAAAGGCAGTGGAAAAGATCAGGGCACGCAAAAAATGAACACCATGCAGATCAGTATCATTACCCGGTTAATAATAATTCTGATATCCCTTTTCTTCATCACATCGTGCGGATCTGCGGAAAAAGAGTACGCTAAGCTTCTTGAGAAAACAGCCCGGGGCGAAAAAATCGATACCGCCGGATTATACATGGCTTTGCTTAAGGCATTTTCATTCACTTCACACAAAAGTGATAAAATATTTTTTACCAAAAACCTGGTGCTCCTGAGCGGAGGTGATGAGCCGGAAGTAATTTACCCTTTAAACATCACCCTTAACGCAGACGACAGTATAGAGGAAAACATCAGCCATGCCGGCCTTAACAGCAAATATGTACTACTTGGGAACAACAAAGGCTTCTGCGTATTCAACGATGACGGTGATCCCGTAGCAATATATAAATCGGGCACCAAAGAAAGAATTGATGCGATTGCCATGCAAAATGAAAATGTAGTCTTTCTTTCGGGAAACAGACTTTACGAATTCAACATCAGCAGCAGGCAGACCAGGCCCTTTATAACCGGGGATTTTTCGTCACCGTCAAAAAAATTTTTCCGCGCATTTATTCACTCGGAAGAAAAATACAGCGCCCTTATAACCGGAATCGCCGGTTCATACTATATTTCAGTTTATGATACCCTAAACGGCTCTTTGCGGATGAAGAACATTGAATCCTCAACATTCGATTTTTCCATTAAAGGCAGCAACCTCTATTATCTCAGGGGTGGTGCAGGGAGCTGGTCGGTTTCCAAATACGATCTTCTGTCTAAAAACAGGACGAAGATACGGCAGATATCCTCCCTTGAAAATTTCGTAATTACTGAATCCGGGTTTATTTCTGTATCAGATGGCAGGGGCAGGATTGAAAATTTTGCAGGTGAAAAAGCCCTGCTGCCTGAGGAATGGGTTGTAAAAGGAAGCTGCCGCAGCATTCTTCTCGTTGAATACAAAAGCAGGCTTTACCTGATTGAATTTGATACGCTGATGCAGCGGCTCAGGGAAATCAGCAACGCCGAAAAGCAATCCTGACTTCAGCGTAACCTGATCCACGGCTGCCAGGGTGAATATGTATCATCCATATCGGCTGCCTTTCTATAGGGATTCGACGTATCTGTAATTCTGGCAAAAAAAACCAGAAAAATAAGAATAACAAGCGCCAGGGCTGCCACTATAAGAATATTGATTATCCTGTCAGTATCAAAGTGCATAAATACCTCCTGTTTTACGGCACTTTTATGGCACAACTCTTCTTCTGCCAATACAAAAAAAGCTTGCACTGATATTTTAGTGAATCAATCTGATTAAATCAAAATGCAGTTCAGCCCTGATTCCGGCACCGATAAACTTTTTGCTAAAATTTGCATTAGTGGCAATGTACCGGTATAAACATTCATAAAACAAAGTATATTTTACAGGTTTGATACAAGATGACAAAAATTTCCCGGAACGACCCCTGCTGGTGCGGTAGCGGTAAAAAGTACAAAAAATGCCACATGGAGTCAGATTTACAGAATGTGACACATCCCCCCGCATCGATGAAGCCTCCAAAAGGAATAAAAATCAAGACACCTGAACAGATTGAAGGTATCCGCAGATCATGCAGGCTTACCAGCGAGATACTCGATATGGTCGCATCACAAATCCGCGAAGGAATAACTACAGATGAAATAAACACCTGGGTCCATGAATACACAATAAAACATGGCGCAAAACCCGCGCCCCTTCACTATAACGGCTACCCCAAGAGCGTCTGCACCTCCATTAACAATGTAATATGCCATGGAATACCCGATGACACCGTTCTTAAAGATGGCGATATAATAAATGTTGACGTAACATGCATCCTTGAGGGTTATTACGGTGACGCAAGCCGCATGTTCATGATAGGCAGCCCTTCACCCGTTGCCAGGCGCCTTGTGGATGTATCACTCGAATGCATGAAACTGGGAATCGCAGAGGTCAGGCCATATACCGATTTCGGCAGGATTGGACATGTTATTGAAAAACACGCAGCAGATAACGGCTTCTCCGTAGTCAGGGACTACGGCGGACACGGTATAGGCATAAACTTTCACGAGGAACCTCATGTGCATCACTACGATGTCGGCTACCGCGGTCTGGCTATGTTCCCCGGCATGATCTTCACAATTGAACCGATGATCAACCAGGGCAAATACCAGACCCGGCTTCTGGCCGATGACTGGACAGCAGTTACCGCTGATGGCCTTCTTTCGGCGCAGTGGGAGCACACTCTCTGTGTAACAGAAAACGGCGTTGAAATACTAACAGCCTGACAGGAAAAAAAATGAACAATTTTAAATCAATAAAACCATCTGACATAGAAGACAATGTCTTCAGGCTCATAAGCAAAGACTGGATGCTCGTAACAGCAGGCGCACCCGGCAGTTTTAACACAATGACCGCTTCATGGGGCGGGCTGGGGCACCTCTGGAACAGGGACGTGTGTTTTATTTTTATCCGCCCATCAAGGCACACTTACAACTTTCTCGAAAGCAGCAGGGCATTCACCCTCTCATTCTTCAGCGAAAATTACAGGCCCATTTTAAAGCTGTGCGGATCAAAATCAGGAAAAGACATAGACAAGATAGGCGCAACGGGCCTTACACCGGTCGAATCAGCTGCAGGGAACGTCTATTTCAGCGAAGCGCGACTTGTTATTGAATGCACCACAATCTACAGCCAGGATATTTTACCTGAATTGTTTCTTGACCCCGGAATAGCCTCAAACTATCCCGGCGGCGACTATCATAGACTATACACAGGAGAGATAAAGTCGGTGCTTACGCGCTGACCTTTACACAAAATGCAAAACAGCAGATACAGCTCAACAGGAAGCCGGGTAACGGCGCTCATACTGATCAATGTGATCATTTTTTTCTTCCAGTCATCCACTAAGGATGTTTTTGTACCATATACAATTCCAGATCTGGGCAGCAACCAGCTACCCTACGCAACATACTGGTTCGGCCTGACCCCATACCTTGTTGTTACAAAATACTACGTCTGGCAATTCTTTACATACATGTTTCTTCACGGCGACTTTATGCATATATTCTTTAACATGTACGCGCTGCTTCTTTTCGGTATTCCCGTTGAACAGCTCTGGGGGCCTAAAAAGTTTCTATTCTATTACTTTTTTACAGGCATCGGCGCAGGAATAACAATCTTTGTGATGAACATTTTACTGGGGGGAATCGGCCATTATATACCCACAATCGGCGCGTCAGGGGCTGTTTTCGGACTGCTGCTGGCCTTTGGCATGCTCTTCCCTGACACTGAACTGCTCGTTTTCTTTTTTATCCCCATGCGGGCAAAATACCTGGTCGTTCTGTACGGGGGACTTGAACTTTACATGCAGATAAGTTCAGGCGGCCAGAGTTCGGTTTCACACCTTGGACATCTTGGAGGACTGGCTTTCGGCCTTATATATTTTTTT
>JAAYBQ010000420.1 GCA_012730035.1 Spirochaetota bacterium | reverse complement strand
CAGCAACAGATACAGGGTCATCTTTCTTTTTAAAGACAGCAATAACCACACCGCTTATGGGTGAATATATTCTGGTGTACTCCCGTTCCTTAACGGCCATGTCGTAGTCAATTCTTATCTGCCTGTACCTGCTTACCACAACATTATATTCAATTTCGGCCTGTTCCATTGCCCGTTTAGAGATAAGGTTATCCTTGTAGAGGTTTCGTTTACCCTCCAGTTCGCGCTGCGCGGATTCAACCTCAAGTTTACCGGCCTCTATAAGGCTGGCAGCCTTCATAACCTTCTGCTCAATGCCGATGGAATCGATCTTCATTAAAAGCTGGCCCTTTGAGACATTCCGGTTAAAATCTGTATATATACCCTCGACAATACCCGATGTTTTACACATTATGGTTACGGGGTCCATAACATCAAGTTCGCCTGTTACAGTAATTGTCTTACTGACATCGGTTTTGACCGCCTTTTCATAAACGTATATTTTTTCACCCTTACCGCCGCAGCTTTTAACAATAACAATTATTAAAACAATGACAGATGCTATGGCTATTCCGGTTGTTTTTCTGCTGAATCTCCACATATAGATTCCTCTCCAATCCCGATAATATTTGACAGTCCGGCCAGGGTCATCAGGTAATTATACCTGGCCTCAAGATAACCCATTCTTGCCCTGATTACACTTAATTCAGCATCCTGCAGTTCAAGAAGCGAACCGCCGCCGTTATCGTAACTCTTCTGTGCCAGCAGAAGATGCCTTTCGGCATTTTTGATAATCAGTTCAGATATACCGATCTGATTACGTATCTCTTCAAGGCTCCTGTAACTGTCCCTTATTTTGTTCTTTGTCTCTACCAGGACCTCTCTCTCCTGGTAGTTGATTTTATTGTAGTCGCTCTCGGCCGAATTGACCCTGGCAGATATTCTACCCCCGCTGTAAATCGGTATAGTAACCGAGAACAGGCCGTAGAAAGCCGGGGTCCAGTTGTCACCGGTAAAATTCTCATCAATCCTGTCTGCGCCCCTGATTCTGTCAAGCTCGTATCCCGCACCCGCCTGAAAATCGACTTTAGGATAATGCGCCGCGGTTTCCGTAGATATCTTCATCTGGGCCAGCCTCTTCTCGAGCACTGCGATTCTTATGGCGGGGCTGTAAAGCCGGGACATGCTGTAAAGTTCATCAAGTGTGCGCGTAACCGCAGGCAGAGAAACCACATCGAGGGGGATAATCTCAAGGTCCTCGGTATCTTCAAGGCCCATGGCATGGAACAGGTTCATTCTCATTTTTCTTTCATTGTTCCGGGCTATTTCGTACTGAAGCCTGGCATCGGCAAGGTCAACCTCGGCCTTACTAACATCAAGGATAGCCCTTGACCCACCCTCGAACATCTGCCTGGCAAGAACCGCCTTTTTTTCGTTCTTTCTGAATATCTCCTCCCTTATCTGCAGCGTATTCCTTGCCATTGAATAGCTGTAGTAAGCAAGCTTTACCCTGTACGAGATATCGAGCTTTGTTTTGTGGCTCTTTATCTTGCTCATGTCAATATTGGTTTTGGCCATCTCCTCTTCGTAATCCTTTCTGGCATCGTAGATATTATAATAGAGAGTGATGCCCGCAAAAAGGCCGATGTATGTATCCTTGCCCGGAATTTTAACGCCGCTTGTAGTTGTTTCAGCATCCCTGTCATTTTCGATAGTACGGATTTCACCATTAATAAGCAGGCTCTTCTGTGACCTGGCCACACCGTAATCTGAAATGCTTTTTTTCTGATCCTCGATGGAAATAAAATAATCGGGATGATTCTGAAGGGCAATATCTATGCATTCTTTAACGGTAACAGCCCTGCTGTCAGCAAAAAGGGCAGAAGCTGAAGATATGCAAATGAAGGATAGTATAATTTTTTTCATCAATTTAATCTGGTCCTGTCAATACGGTATTACACTTATCGGCTAACCTGCTGCAACTGATATAATATAATTTGCGGACCAATCCCGCGCAACATCAGAAGAAGCAGTCGGGTACAGAGAGCTTTTACCCTGTTGAACACCTCTGGCTGCTTCAAAAATTCCAGTATCAGCAGTTTGCCTTAAACCCGGGCAAACACCAGGCGATACAGGGAGGTATCGCATTTTCGCTGTTAACATTTTAAAACAGAGAAAACGTCAGGTTTTGCTGATTAATTAAGCTAAACCCGGCCTGAAACAAAGCGTAAAGGCCTTTTTTTAGCAACTGTTAAAATATACTTTTAGCGCCGGCCTATATGTCAACACAATAACTCGAATTTAGCATGAAGTCAAGCAAAGATAAAACCCTGCGGCCATGCCCTGCCCTGCTGAAGCAGTGTGATAAAAAAAAGCAGGCTGCCTTTTAAAAAAACTATTGACAGTTCCCCCCATAAAAAATATCAGTTACTTCGTTGCGCTGGCGTAGCTCAATCGGTAGAGCAGCTGATTTGTAATCAGCTTGTTGGGGGTTCAATTCCTCTCGCCAGCTCATCATGGTGAGGTTCCCGAGCGGCCAAAGGGAACAGACTGTAAATCTGTCGGCGAAGCCTTCGAAGGTTCGAATCCTTCCCTCACCAGATAACCAAAGCCCGTGATAACGGGCTTTTTTTAATTAATGATAACTTACTCCCCCGCCCTGTCACATCAATTG
>JAAYBQ010000419.1 GCA_012730035.1 Spirochaetota bacterium | reverse complement strand
TAAAATAGCCTTTTCCGTAAAAGAAATTCCTCAATGTTCATTACAATAAATACCAGTTTATTATTCTAAAGATATAAATAGAAAAACATTATTGCAGCCAGGGATTCCCTTTTCAGGTTATTCCTGAGAAATTTCAATGCTTTCGACATATGGTTTTCAACAGTATTTATTGATATTTGCAGTTTTTCTGCAATTTGACGATAGGTAAGTTCATGCTCACGATGAAGTTTAAAAACCTCCTTTTGGCGGGGTGGTAATTTATCTACAAGCTCGTTGATCCTTGCAGAAACAGATTCAAAATCAAGATCATCATCGGACAATTTATTTTGTAAGGGAACCTGAAGAGATTTAACATGTTGAATATATTTTTCTTCAGACATTTTTTTTCTTATAAGGCTAATCGTAGAGTTATAGGCTATGGTAAACAGATAAGAGTCAAAAAGGGCTAAATCATCAATATTGCCGCGGGCCTCCCAGATTTTGACGAATACTTCCTGTACAATTTCTTCAGCGTCTGACTCAGTTTTAATTATACCGAAAACAAATTTGTATAAGCGTTTACAATAAGCCCTGTAGATTATATCAAAGGCAGCCATATCCCCGTTTTTCAGGCTCTCAATTATTACTTCACTTATTTTGGCTGCAGGTTTCATTAAGAGCTGCCTTCTATTTATATTTTCCTCAGAAATTCAGTTTTATTATATATACTTGCCTGCTGCCTGTAAAGGTTGAATTGAAGCCTATGATATCACCTTTAGGGCTCCAGCGGCAATGAATATCACAACGCCAGAAGCCTGCAAATTCAGACGGTTGAACGTATCTGCCCAGTGGAAGCACCGCTTCAGTTTCCATATCCATAAGGTATATTTTCTGTTCCCGCAATCCGCTGCTTGGATAAGTATCAGTTACCATCCATTTTTCGTCAGGGGAGAAAGTGCCGTGGCCGTCATAGTCCAATAATCCGTTTCCAAGCCGTTTATAATCCTGTTTGCCAATGGTAAACAGAACGTGAGCATACTGTTTGCCTTCATAGTTGGATGTTACCATCAGCTGATCGTCGTTAAGCCAGTCGAAATGTGAACCTGCCCAGTTGTCAGGAAAGCAACGCTGAATATTTGTGCCATCACGATTTACTGTAAATGATGTTGTTATGCGCGATCTGCCTTCAGTCTGTCTGGACAGCCAAAATATTTTGGAACCTTTCCTGCTGAAAAGAGTATGGTTAAACCATTCTATATTACCTTCAGATACAGGCGGCACCAGGTCTTTTACCTGTTCATAGGAGACGATCAGCTTTGAATTTCCTGTTTCCAGATCGATCAGGAATAACCCGTCGTCAGCGGGGAATGGGATATCTTCCCTGGCATCCTGTCCGTTTCCTCCATATCCGTAGTCAGGTCTTGTGAGCCTTAACCTGGAAAAATTTATGCTTACTGCCTCTTTGCCATTGGGTGCAACAGCGCTGACAGGGTGGGGAATTGTTCTAATCTCCTTTTTCGTATATACGTTCATGATCACAGATACATAAATGCCGTCTCTGTAGTCATTGTAAATTATAAGTGAATCAGGTGATGTGGCAAGCCAGTGTGCCATGCACCCCTGCTGGAAGTTCCAGGCACGTGTCTCAGTTAGTGGAATGAATTCATATGTTTGCATGTCAACCAGTCCGAGAATGGCCGGATC
>JAAYBQ010000041.1 GCA_012730035.1 Spirochaetota bacterium | reverse complement strand
CTACGACTTTCAGGAAATAACAGAATGGATTCCAGCGCAGGCTAACGGCATACAGAAGATCGCCCTTGACCTTACAGCCAGGAAGATATACTGGACGACAGATACAGGTAACTACATATACCGCGCTGATCTTGACACTCCCAATTCAAATATAGAACTATTCCTTTCATTAGACAGTAAACCTAACGGCATCGCAATTGTACCATGAACAGATACCATGGTTCCATGCTAATTTATAAATATTTAGTAATCAAAAGATCAAGGGGCATGGGCCTTGCAAAATAATATCCCTGGAACAGGTCGCAGCCCAGATTACGGAAAAATTCAAACTGCTCAAGTGTTTCAAACCCCTCGGCAATTACCCGCAGGTCAAGGGAATGGGCCAGTTCTATAATATGGTGAACCATCGCCTCCTTTCTGCTGTCTCCGGGTACTGACCGGGTAAAAACCATATCCAGCTTGAGTATATCAGCGGGCAGTTCCGCAAGGTATGTGAGGGACGAGAATCCCTTGCCGAAGTCATCAATCGCAATCATAAAACCGCTCTCCTTAAGGCGCGCAAGATTCTCTCGGCCCTCGGCTATATTTTCCATAAGCCGGTCCTCGGTAACTTCAAGCATAATGCGCCTGTTCTCTATTCCATGTTGCGCTGCAAAAGATGAAAGAAAGGAGCTGTACGCCGGGTCAACAAGTTGCCCTGTTGACAGGTTAATACTGGTGCTGAATCTGCTTTTGATCTTTACCTCCATGTCATGGAAGGCTTTATGAACCACCATGTTGTCGATCTCTTTCATAAGCCCGGCGTTCTCAAGAACCGGAAGATATTTTTCAGGGGACCCTATGTGAGTATCACTTCCCATGTACCGCAGCAGGGCCTCGGCATGTACAAGATTTTTATTGCTGTCAACAATCGGCTGGTAATGCAGAGTGAACTCATTTTTTATAATGCTGTTCCTGAGTATATTAACTACATGTATTTTACCTTTTGTTATATCCAACAGGTCCGGGGTAAAGACCTGAAAAGAATTTTTTTTCTTTTTGGCGCTGCTTATAACCCTGTAGGCGTTACTTAGCACTGTATCCACATCGCTGCCGTCATGCGGCAGGCTAAGTACACCCGCACTTGCAGTGATCATGCAGGTAATCCCGGAAACACGAAACGGATTCCTCAGGCAGGTTATTATTTTCCCCGCTGTGTCACGCGCCTGCTCGATTTCCGCCGCATCCCACAGCATCAGAGCAAATTCATCCCCCCCTATCCTGTAAAGCGAACTTTGCGGAGAGAATAACTCAATAATTCTTTCAACAAGCATCTTCAGGACATCATCACCGACGTTCTCTCCGTAACTTTCATTAAGACTCTGGAAATCATCAACATCAAAAAATACAACAAACAGAGATTCACCTCTTGCCCCAATACTGATCAATTCATCCGCAAGGTCTTTCTGAAAGGCTATCCTGCCCGGAATATTAAGGGAGACATCATTATAGATTGAGAACTCGAGCACGCTTTTTTCAATTTCCAGCTGCTCACTCCTTTCAATAATCATTTTAATCCTGCCCCAGTTAATAAAGAGAATACATATTACAAGACCCAGGTTGAACAATGGCAGGCCTATAACACTGCCCCTGCTTCCGGATGGGAAAATAATATAGTAAACATAGAATGATATAAAGTAGGTAATTATAATAATACCGGCTATCATATACCTTGCCGGATACACATCCTGCCTGGACATCCCGAATATCATAACTATAAAAATGGAATATACTGCGTAAATAATAAGCATAATATTTTTTATTACAAGAAGCGGCCCCATACTTTCGCCATGTATCTGCATCTGGTAAAACACTTCACCACTTCCTGATAATCCCCTGATCAAAAGATCCGGATTATAAAGAGTTATACCTGCAATCAGCAGAAATGCACCGACCGCGGCTGAGAGCAATATACTGTTTATTTTCTCAAGAAGCGCGCCCTGCCCTTTAATTCGCATAATATATGCCTGAAGAACTACGGGAAAGACCAGAACGAAAATCTCACGAAAGGCCAGAAAAAAATCCGCTGCCCTGCGGGGACAAAAATATGAGCAATAGAGCGCAACCAGATCGGCAGTTAAATAGATCAACACTGCACAGCTGACAACAAGCGAAAGAATAACATCTCTCTTGCGGAGAACAGCATATACATAAACAAACTGCAGCATTGAGCAGAGCGAAATACCGGCAAAAAGCATTGTGAGCGTAATATATAATTTTGGAAAGCCTGCCATTTAATTACCCGGTAAAAAAAATTTTTGAATATGCAGCATGTAAATAAAAACGGTTAAAAAACCATTAATCCGCATCGATTAATAATCAGACCCATACTTTTAATTATTTACTGCTAAAAAATTTAACCGTAATTATTCCTGAAAATAGTTATTAGTGCAATAAGGTTGTTTTACTTCCGCCCACCGCCTTCGGCGGGGCTAATAGAGCATTTTATTCTGCTAAATGGTTAAAGAATTCACTCTAAAAATTTAATGGTGCTGTCTTATACTGGTATAGTCATTAAAGCGGTTGTTTTGTAAAGGAAAATTCCTCTATTAAGAGCTCTACCTGCCGCAATAACATTGTACAGGGATTAACACAGGGTAAAACTGTACAAACCGCAATTAACGGAATGTTGAACAAAGCCATAAGAGAATGCCGTTAACAGGACAGATATGGCATCCATACAGCAGTAAAAAAAAGGCTGCCCTTTCAGGCAGCCGTATCATACTCATGATCTCAATTTATCAGCGAAAATCCCGGCCGGTAACAATTGGGATCAGTCATTCATTTTATACTCTGACTTCATGGGGTAGACCCATTTTTCCCAGACCCTCATGAACTTTTCCATATCAGGTACTGGATTCATTATCATCTTCATGCAGTAAGCAAGCTGTTCAGGTGAGTTGGACTTTTTCTGGTAAAGCTGAACCGCGTATTTTGAAAAGTCCCTCACAAGCACATCAAAGATCATGTCGAGCACATCATCCTCAACTTTCTGGATATTGGCATTTTCGATAATAAGCTGCCCGTACGCTACAACAGTCATCAGTTCACCTATGGCAAGAAGATAATCGATATCTGAACTCTGCGCCTTGGTAGGAGTTGCTTTCGCCAGGAACTCTTTGAACACAGTAATCTGCTTCTTTAAAATATTGATATTGGGAAGATCCTTGCTGTTATACGCGATGTTATAATCATGGAACTGTATTTTGCTCAGGCCGCTTGTAGGGCCCTGGTTAAGAAGAAATGAATCGTTCCTGTCATCGGTGACAGCGGGGATTTCGGGGAACTGTCCGGGATTGAAAAAGTAATTTGTCATAAACTTGACAACGAGCGCCATGTTAACATGCACCGTGCCTTCAAGCTTAGGGTACATCCTTATCTCTTCAGTTGCCATTTCAAAGTACGGTTCCTTCTCGAATCCCCTTGCTGCAATAACATCCCAGAGAAGATTGATTACCTCTTCGCCCTCCCTGGTGACCTTCATTTTACAGAGCGGGTCGTAAAGAAGGTAGCGCCTGTCCTGCGCAGAAGCAGTCCTCATGTAGTCCACTGCGCGCAGGTTAAAAAGCTTCATGGCGCATATACGCAGGTATGCGTCTGTGAGGAGCTGTTTAACGTGAGGAAAATCTGTAACATACTTTCCGTAAAGATTCCTGTTTGCCGCATGTTCAATCGCCTCGTAAAACGCGTGTGTGGCTATTCCCACCGCACCCGGCCCCAGGTTGAATTTGCAGACGTTTACGGTATTGAGCATGTTGTCCCATGCCTTCGGGCCTTTTTCTGATATATCCGCGTCGGTTATGGGATAGTCATGAACGGCATATTCTGAAACGTAGTTCTGGTGAGCGACAACGTTCTGGATACACTCATAGTTTTTATGTTTTGAATTTACTGTAAAAAATACATAATCATTTGTATCGGCAATCTTAGCAAATGTGGATACCATTGCAGCCTCGTTGCCGTTCCCAATATAATACTTGTCTCCGTTTGCCTTGTAGGTGCCTTCACCCTGCGGATAGAGCATCATGTCACTGGAATATATGTCAGCACCATGCTCCTTCTCTGAAAGTCCGAACGCAAAAACCTCTCCGTCCTCAAGAAGCTTTGCCGCTTTATGTTTCAACTCCTCGTTGCTCCCCATCCAGATGGGGCATATACCAAGCATTGAAACGTCCCATACATACCAGTAGGCGATTCCGTAAAATCCCATCAGTTCTGCCCAGTGGAAAGTCCTGTATGTATCCCACCTGTTATCCTTTGCGCCGTATCCCGCTGGAGTGAGCAGTTTTGCAAAGTATTTATGTTCCTTCTGGAAATCGACAAAATCCTTGGGCCAGGTCCTGTTGTGATAGTCCTCCTTGACCTTTTTGAGTCCTTTTTTTTCGAAAAATTCAATGGTCTTAAGCATCATATCTTTCGATTCCTTATCGGGAAACTCCACGTTGTATTTTTTTGGGTTTAAAAGTAGCATCTGATTACCTCTTTGTTTATTTATAAGCAGAATATGAACTATTTTGAGTTATATATCACTGTCAGGCTCAGAGCCTGCCTGAAACAGAATACTGATGTTAATTAAAAAGATGACTCCTTTGTTGTCAATATTTTTGCACCTTTTTTTATAACAAAATTCTCATAAAAGACACATATTTACATAACGCGAACGAACATCTTATATTTTATTGAACATTGTTCAAATTGGTAAATTCCGTACAAAGATTAAATAAAATGGCACACCATGTAATTATTTGACCTTTGATACAGGTGCAGAATACTGGTCAAAATGCATACTCCCGGAGATAATCGTGAAAAAACATGGACCTGAAATATCAATTCCCGAACTGGGCCAGATACTTGAAACATATATAAAGAGCAGCCACAACCTGAATTATGCGCTTAAAATAACAGGACATCCAGGCGTGGGTAAATCCGCCATTGTAAAAGAAGTGGCAGAGCGTCTTAATTACTTCTTTATTGACACAAGACTTGCATTTAAAGAGAACGTGGACCTTGGCGGATACCCCGTACCTGACAGTGAATCAGGGCAGATGATCTATTACAGGCCCAGGTTTATACCCCCTGCATCAATTCCCGAAGGCTATAACGGCATTGTCTGGTTCCTTGATGAATCGAACCGTGCCCACCCCACGGTTATTCAGACCCTTTTCCAGATAATAACCGAAAGAAAATGCGGCGAGCATATACTTCCCGAAAAAACAGCAATTATCCTTGCCGGCAACCTGGGTGACATGGACGGAACAACAATTACAGATTTTGACGATTCCGCACTGGACGGCAGGCTTGCGATATTTCACCTGAAACCGTCGGCCGAACACTGGCTGCCATGGGCTTACGGCACTGGAATTCACCCATCGGTTATCCGTTACATATCAATGTTTCCCGAAAAACTCTGGGATGAACGGAATATAAATCCCAATCCTCGCGGTT
>JAAYBQ010000418.1 GCA_012730035.1 Spirochaetota bacterium | reverse complement strand
TGAAAATATCAGAGGATGCTTTATCAGGTACAGGAATGCTTTTGAGGATGCCGGTATAAAGCTGTTTGGAAGCCCTGATATGCCCTATACGAACGTGATCCATTTTATATACAAGATCTGTAAAATTCTGGAATTTTATTACCTGAGAAGTATGAAGTATGAAAATCTGCAGGACCTCAGGAATGAATACCTTGTGCATATTGAAAAGGAGATAAATCTGTTAAGAGCCTGAAGCACTGCTTTTTTTGATTTTTACAAGTTCTTCGTAATGTTCAAGTATCTCTTTTTCAAAGGGGAGAATACTCAGAGCTTTAGAGAGATATTTTTCAGCTTCTTCAAGCCTACCGGTTTTAATGCAGATATAGCCCAGCGTGTCAAGGTATGCAGGATTATGCGCGGAGTTTTCTGCAACATGTCGTGCAAGTTTATATGCGCTCTCAAGCTGAGTATTATTAAGGGCCATCAGATAGGCTGCCGAGTTTATGCCGGTTATATTTTTACGGTCTTTTTGAATTACTTTCATGTATATAGCCAGAGATTTTTCTGGCAGGCCGAGCTGCTGAAAACAGTAAGCCTTCATGTTAAGCGCGGCTGTGTCCTCGCTGAAAAGAGATAGTACATCATCCAGAAGTTTGACTGCTTCTGAATAATTACCGGCCTGTATGTAACAGTAGGCCATGTTTTTTTTTACTGAGTGAATATCGATAAATCCTGATTTAAGTGAGATAATTCGTTGATAATAGTCTATCGCTGTTTTGAAAAGTCCAAGACGTGTATATGTTATTCCTATATTGAAAAGTATAACCGGATTGTCCCTGTCTATTATCTCAGCCGCACGGAACTCGTCGAGCGCCTTCTCAAAATTACTGTCAGCCAGTGCTTTAAGGGCGCTGCTTAACATATCCAGAATATTTCGGCCGGTATTTTCCATGTTACCTGTTCATCGATTCCTGCAGAGCCTGGTAGTCTGTTGTGTCAATTGTAAGTGGTGTTATGGAGATATAACCTTTACCCAGACTGTCACTGTCGCTTCCACTGTCAAAGCGTGTTTCTATTTTACCATTGAGCAGCATTGTTAGTTCTGCGTCGGAATTTTGTTCAACTATTTTGTAGGTGTCAACGTAAAACCTTTTTGACAGAAATGTGTACATTGATCCCCGGATATTCTCTTGCGGAAGATCGGGATAATTTATATTAAGGTACTGGCCGTTGAAGGGAAAATTTTTTTCGATGAATTCAGAGAGAAATTTACTCATTTGATTAAAATATGCAGATGCGGTGTGCTGTGTATCCGCAGATATTGCGATGCCCGGTTTGCCGAATATGACAGCTGTTCTTGCTGCTGCAACAGTCCCTGAAAAATGTACATCGTCCCCCAGGTTCGGGCCATGATTTATGCCGGAAATAACAAGGTCTATGCCGGGTATAAGCCCTGAATGCAGGGCAAGGCTTACGCAGTCTGCGGGATAACCGTTTATGGAGTAGATGTTTCCACTTATTGTGTTGATTCTGACCGGGTCTCGCATTGTAAAAATATTTGAACATGCACTCCTCTCCCTGTCAGGGGCAATTATGTATGTTTCATGTTTTGAACTGAGTTCTCTATAAAGGCTCTGAATGCCTTCGGCTTCGATTCCGTCGTCGTTTGTCAGAAGTATTCTCATTTTTTGGCGTTGTTCCCGAATTTTGTGTACCGGATCTCTGTCTGTTATTCAGGCCCGATAAGCAGGATAATAGGATTTTATGGTTTTTGATGCCGAATAAGTAAAAAGTGAATTTTTTATCTCCAATTTATCCTTCAGGGGATTTTCTTTAAGAAAAAAAAGATGTCAAGTAGAGATTTTATTTTTATTATTTAAGGTGCAGGAGGAAATAAACTTGATTTTTTTTAAAAGTGCAAAGTATTAAGATTATCACATAATTCAGGAGGAAAAAAGTGAAAAATTTTATCAGAGTATTGCTTCTTACAGGCGGGCTGATTCTTTTTATCAACAGCAACAGTTATGCCATCGTTGACGTAAGCGCTTACGGTGGATTCGGATTTAAAGGCGAAGTAGCTGGTATGGATTATAAAGCTCTTCCATACGGACTTAAAGTGCATTATAATACATCTATTGTTCCAATGCTGGAAATGGGACTTGGTGTATATTACCAGGAGATGAAGGTGAAGTTTGATACTCTCAGTGACGGCTGGGACGCCAAAAGGCAGACATTCGGCCTTGATATGAACCTGATTCTTGCCCTGCCCATAATTCATCCATACGGACGCTTTACATACGGTTTCTGGGATAAATTCGAGGATGATACAGAGAATTACAAAGCATGGGGCCTGGGAGCAGGTGTTGAGCTTACAGTTATACCGTTTTTCAGGCTCTTTGGTGAATATAACTATGATGTTGCTGACCATGGTGAGAAATATAAAACCAATTCAATTCTTCTCGGTCTTAAATTCGATTTCTAGAAGCAGCTCTCTGCTGCATGAATCGACCGTTCGTGCAGCAGTTTCAACTTTCCGGAAAACCTGATGAAAAATTTTAGAGATGTAAAAATTCTTTTATATGGAACAGGTGCGGTGGGCAGCCTTTACGGCGGCAAACTTGCTGAGGCCGGTGCGTCCGTATCAGCTGTATGCAGGTCCGATTTTAACGAAGTATCTTCAGATGGCATATTTATTAAAAGTGTTTACGGTGATTATCATTTTACTCCTGTATCAGTAGTAAAAGCGGGGAGTGAATACAAAGATAAGCCCGACTTTATTATCGTAGCTACAAAGTGCCTGCCCGAAATTAATGTTGCAGAAATGATAAAAGACTCGGTGCATCCGGGAACTTCAATAGTGCTTCTGCAGAACGGTATTGATATTGAACCGGCAGTGGCCGGTAAATTCAGGGAGAACGAAATTATAAGCGGACTTGCATTTGTCTGCGCTGCGAGAACCGGCTACGGTAGAATTGATCATGCAGATTTCGGCAGAGTTGTACTGGGCACCTACCCTTGCGGTATAAGTGAAAAGGTTAAGCTGCTTGTAGAGATGTTCAGGTCAGTACGGATTCCCGCAGAGGCAGAGAGCGATATAATTGCGGCAAGGTGGAGAAAGCTTCTATGGAACGCTCCCTTCAATCCCCTCTCGGTATTGTGCGGTGGAGCAGATACCTCGCAGATGATGAACGATGAGCATGTCAGGGGACTTGCAGAATCGATCATGCGTGAGGTCGTTCTGGTATCTGCTGCGCATGGGCATACAGTGGCAGAAGAATTTATTCTCAAAAATATTGAAGATACATTAAAAATGAAGCCGTATAAAACAAGCATGCTGCTCGATTATGAATCGCACAGGCCCTTTGAGATTGAGGCTATCCTTGGGAATGCTATCCGGATTGCAGAGTTAAACAGGATTTCCGTTCCGCATATAAAGACAATTTACGCGCTGCTTGGAATTCTTAACAGCAGTAATGTTGAAAAATGAAACCCTGCCGTTATGAGTTTAACTGAAAAGGGAGGCTATTTTATAAATAGCTGTTATAATAAAAGGCACAAGCACTGTAAGAACTATTCCGCTGAAGACTGCAAGTACAGCATATTCCCTGCCTGAATATCTGGAAATAACCGGCAGCGTAGTGTCCATTGATGTTGCGCCTCCCGAAGCAACAGGAGCAAGTTTTCCGAAAAATTTTACCAGAATTGGCGCGGTGATAAGTGTAAATATTTCACGCGATATATTTGAAAGAAGCGCAGTTACACCTAACGTCTCGTTGCGGATCTGTGAAATAATAATACTTGAGAGACTGTAGTAACCGAAACCGGATCCCACAGCAAGGCAGTCGGCAGTAGCTGTTTGCGGCAGAATAACAGACGAGAGTGCGCTGCCTCCAAGTGTACCAAGGATTATCACTACAGGTACCAGGAGTATTTTAACATTGAGATCCGCAAGTATTCTCCATACATTTCTGTCTGCGCCGATTCCCGTACCTACAAGAAACATTAAAAAATAGAGTGCATATAAACCCGGATCTGTTCCGGTTAAAAATGGAGGTAAAAATCTGTTAACACCAAGAGCCATGCCCGTAACAAAAAACAGGACGATAATGATACTCCCTTTCATCAGTTTTTTTTCCCGTTGAAAAGAGTTTTATATAGAATAGACGAAAGAAGTATACTTCCCGCAACTGAACAAAGGGCAATGACAACTGCATTAAATCCAATACTTGCGAAATTTGAAATAACTTTATCATTGGCACCAACTGATATTCCCAGAAAAAAAAGCAGGATGTATATGGAAAAACCGGTGGTTTTTTCAAGAATAAAAATTA
>JAAYBQ010000417.1 GCA_012730035.1 Spirochaetota bacterium | reverse complement strand
TGGACTACTGATTATGAACATTATTAAATCATATATAACATCACTGCTCTTCTTCGGTATTCTGCTAATGTGGGGCAGCAATGCATTCGCTGATAACGCAGGCGGACGCGGTTCATTCCTTCACGGCGGCTGGGCAGGTGCCCGCTACATCGCGTCAGGCATGACAGGCGAGGTTATGGCCGATGATGTCTTTGCCATCTACTGGAACCCGGCGGGACTTAGCGAGCTTCTGACAAAAAAGAATCTCACAGAAGAACAGATAACAGACAAGGCGAAAGAGGGGAATGTTTCTGACATATCCGAAGAGGACCTGCTTAATTTTTCAGAGGCCGGGGCGAGGAAGATGTTCTTCAGTATAGGCATATCTGCAGCCAGGCTCGATGTCGAGCGTGATGCGCTTTTTTCAGGTGTTGCGTTTAATGCCTTCAGCGGTGTGTTGGGTGTAGGCCTTTATTCCATAATGTCAAATGATATTGAGACCAGGGATAATAACGGCGCCCTTACCGGCCACACAGGTTATTCGGGTTCCGCGGCATATCTTTCGTACTCAATGTCGGGCGATATTTTTTCATTCGGCGTCACTGTTAAGGGTATACATGAACGTATAGGGGACTCAATGTATGCAGGTGCAGGCGCCGATCTGGGTATACAGGTTTATATGCTGCCCTTTTTAAAGGCGGGATTTATTATCCGGGATGCGGGAAGTTTTCTGCGGCCTTATGACGCTGACAATTCTGAAACGCGCTATGATTTTATCAAACCGCAGATCAGGGGGGGCGTCCTTTTTATGAGCGATTCGGGTGTGCGCTTCTCTTTGTGCGGGTCAAAGAAGCTTGAACAGGACAACTTTGAATATGGTGCAGGGATCGAGTATACATTAAGCAGGTATCTGGTAATCAATGGAGGACTTGATAACAGTTTTTTTACTGCCGGACTTACGGTAAAGGCCGGGGCCTTCAACTGTTCCTATGCTCTATGTTTTGACAGAATTGATTCGGGTTACAATAATACTGTTTCGCTGGGAATGTTTTTCTGATGGCTGTAATTCGTACGGGGATAATGGGGATTCTTAACGTTACACCCGATTCTTTCTACGACGGGGGAAGGTTTGCGGACATCGACAGGGCTTTTGAGCATGCCATGCAGATGGTTAGCGAGGGGGCCGATATTATTGATGTTGGAGGTGAATCCACCCGTCCCGGTTCAAAATCTGTGAGCGCCGGGGAGGAGATCGACAGGGTATGCCCGGTAATCGAAAAAATCACCCGCGAATCCGCCATACCGGTTTCCATTGATACGACTAAATCTGCGGTTGCATCTGAAGCTGTAAGATGCGGAGCCCGAATAATCAATGATATAAGCGGACTCACTTTCGATCCCGGAATTATCAGGGTCGCAGCAGAGAACTGCACTGGACTTGTAGTATCCCACATACGGGGTGTTCCTGAAAATATGCAGAAAAATACATCTTACGACAATCTGCTGCAAGATATACTTGATTTTTTGAAACTGTCATCAGAAAGTGCTGTACAATCCGGCGTCAGCAGGGATAAAATTATTATTGATCCCGGAATCGGTTTCGGCAAGAGCCTTGAACAGAATTACGTCATACTGAATAATATACACCGGCTGCGTGAAATCGGGTTCCCTGTTCTGATCGGCCTGTCCAGAAAGTCATTAATAGGTAAACTTTACGATTCAGATGAGGACAGGCTCCCTGCAACTATAGCACTCAATGCGGCAGCAGTACTCCGTGGTGCCGATATTGTAAGGGTACACGATGTAAAGGCTCACAGGCTGGCTC
>JAAYBQ010000416.1 GCA_012730035.1 Spirochaetota bacterium | reverse complement strand
TTCTGATGGTATGGCTGATCGGTTCCCGCGGGATGCTTGGAAGGCATCTTGCAGAGAAGATGGCTGCTGTCGGCATAAATTATATTCCGACTGATCTTGAACTTGATATAACAGATAAAACTGCAGTATCAGAATTCTGCATAAAACACAGCTTTAAATGGATCGTAAACTGTTCTGCCTATACAGCAGTTGACCTTGCTGAGGACGAAAAGGATAAAGCATTCGCAGTGAATGCCCAAGGTGTGCGGAATATTGCCGAAGCCTGCAAAGGCAGCGGCACAAAAATAATACATTTTTCCACTGACTATGTTTTTCCCGGGAATAAACCGGGCGTATTTACCGAGGATGATGCCACAGATCCGGAAGGAGTCTATGGCGCGGGCAAACTTGAAGGTGAAAGATTCCTCCGCTCAATTGCTGACAATTATTTTATATTCAGAATCTCGTGGCTCTACGGACCTCATGGTAAAAATTTTGTTCATACAATGCTGAGCCTTTTCGGTCAGAGGGATGAACTGAATATTGTCAATGACCAGTACGGCAGCCCCACATATACAGGCGAGCTCGCGGATTTCATTGCGAGGCTTATACAATCAGATTCTGCAGTATATGGCGTTTACCATTTCTCAGGCGAGGGGATGGCAAACTGGTATGAATTCGCTTCAGAGATATACAGGCTTGCGGTGAAATACGGTTTGACCGAACGAAAAGTGAAGATAAACCCGGTTGATTCGTCGCAGTACCCGCAAAAGGCAAAGAGGCCCGCGTATTCATATATGATTAAAGATAAGCTTGTTAAAAAATTCGGATACAGGCCGAAGCACTGGAAAGAAACCCTTGAGGAATATATAAAGTCAATCAGTTAAGCCCCCGCACCCCCAGAGGGGGCAAGGCTATAAAGAAGATAAGTATTTGATACAGACTTGATAAAGATGAAAACTATTACAGGTAATACTATTCATCCGATCTCCGGAGGGAGTGACGAGGATAAAATATTTGCTTATGAGTCCTGACTGTGAGACAGTTTAATTATTACATACTTAAGCATCATGCTGATGAACATGTTAATGTGGACGTGCCCCCTCCGGGGGACAGGGGGCATAAAAGTATTAATTGATATGTTATAAGTATGACAAAAATTTTTAAGGAATAAAATAATGCGTAAACTTGAAAACATCCTCGTTACCGGCGGCGCCGGATTTATCGGATCAAACTTTATCCGATATGTGTTTAATAACACTGATTTTAAAGGAAAGCTAATTAATTTTGATAAACTTACCTATGCCGGTAATGCCGAAAGCCTTGCTGATATTGATAAGGCATTCGGCGGCAGCAGGTATTTTTTTGTGCACGGTGATATATGCATCAAAGATGATGTTGATGCTGCTTTAAAAAAATATGACATCGATACAATTATACACTTTGCGGCTGAATCACATGTGGACAGGTCCATTCACGGCCCTGCAGAGTTCATGAATACAAATATAATGGGAACATTCAACCTTCTTGAATCTGCACGCAGCGCGTGGAGCGGAAGAAGTGATGTCCTCTTCCACCATGTGAGCACCGATGAGGTTTACGGTTCACTTGGCGACACCGGTTATTTTTTCGAGACGACGCCATATAACCCGCGCAGCCCCTATTCAGCATCAAAAGCATCGTCGGACCATATAGTCATGGCGTATAATCATACCTACGGACTTCCCGTTACCATGACCAATTGTTCAAACAATTACGGCCCCTACCAGTTCCCTGAAAAACTGATACCGGTAATGATCATGAATATCAAGGACGGCAAAAAACTTCCAGTTTACGGCGACGGTAAGAACATCCGCGACTGGCTGTATGTAGATGACCACAACAGCGCAGTATGGGCTGTGGTAAACAAAGGCAGGAACGGTGAGACCTACAACATCGGCGGTGAGAACGAGTGGGAGAACATAAAACTTGTTAATGTTCTCTGCGAAAAGATGGCTGCAAGGCTGGGCAAAGAAAAGGATCACTTCAAGAGCCTTATAGATTATGTAAAGGACAGGCCCGGCCATGACAGACGGTATGCCATAAACTGCGACAAGCTTAAGAAAGAACTTGGCTGGAAGCAGGCTTTTGACTTTGACAGGGGGCTTGACCTTACAATAGACTGGTTTCTTTCAAATGACCAGTGGATCAGCAGGGTAAGGAGCGGCGAGTACCGGAAGTGGATTGAGAAGAATTACGGGGGCAGGTAAACAGAAGATTATTGACATAGTCGGGTAAAATGGGTATAGTTAAATATTGATTAAAATTTAAACCGAAAATTTTTTGATTATCAGCCAGAGGAAACCATTTGTCAGCAGAACATGATATAGATAGCGGTTTAATCGAAGAAATAATCCGGGACTGTTTCTGGGGTGATTACAGTTATTCTGCGGATGATATAAAAAAAGAGCTGGCTTCAGGTGATGAAAAGTTCAGACTTTTTCTTTTTACAAAAATCCTGAATAACTCCAGGTATCCTTCTAAGTATATCAGGGAGTTATTTGATGAAAACGAGGTCCGGTTTTTCCTGTCAAAAATTCCCGAGAGGCAGGGTGAGCGTGCATCTCTGCGCAGACATCTTGTAAGGGCTAATGTACTTGGTGAACTTTCTGAAATTAAAGGTTTGAAATGGCTAAGCCGGTAGATTATAAAGAACTATATCGTGTTCAGGATAAAATTCTTGATATTATTTTTTCTGAAGAGAGTATATTCTATCTTACGGGCGGAACATGCATTAACAGGTTTTATTCAGAAAAAAGATATTCTGACGACCTCGACTTTTTTACTTCTGATAATAATCTATTCAGGGACAATATCAGAATGATGTATAATATATTTGGTGAAAATAAAATATCCATAGAGCAGGTCGCAGACTCAAAAGATTTTGTGCGTATAATAGTTGATGAAATCCTTAAAGTCGATTTTGTAAATGACAGAACTTTTTACTATGGCAAAACATTACAATCTGAGAAGGGATATATACTTGATAATGCAATGAATATGTTAGCCAATAAGTTAAGCGCTGTTATAGGGAGGGATGAACCTAAGGATATTTTTGATCTTTTTCTGCTTTCGACATTAACAGAGTTTAACTGGGGTACCATTGCCGAAGCCTCCCGTAAAAAAGAAATTTTTGAATATGATATACTGGAATACAGGCTTAAAACTTTCCCTCTTGTATTACTTGATAAGCTAACACTTAAAGATCAGAGTTTTCTATCCATGATTAAAACAGGTTATCATCTGATGGTCGATGATATTATCTGCGGGGGCAGCAACCGGCTGTTCGGGAAATTCTAAAATTTTCGAAATATGTTTCATCCTGAAAAGTATCGGCTAAACTTACATTCTGATGTCATTATGGCCTATACTTTTAATTCATTATGAACAAAGAACGGCACATTTATATTGATCAGCAGGGTCCGCAGCGGCGAGTACCGTAAGTGGATTGAGAAGAATTACGGGAGC
>JAAYBQ010000415.1 GCA_012730035.1 Spirochaetota bacterium | reverse complement strand
ATTTTTCTGACATTCGATGTGCCGGTATTTCTGTAAATATGCCACGTTGCCGCCCTTTAATCAAGCAATAAAAAGGGGGGACTCTGCAGCTATCGGTATATTTTATGTAATTCAAATAAACTTGACAGTCCCGCAGCCGGCATTATATATAACTATAAAATTAATTAATAAAAGTGAAACAGGATGAATCTTAAAAATATTTTTATCACAGCTCTGCGGGCCCTTTCAAAGAACAAGCTCCGTTCGGCGCTTACCAGTATCGGTATAATTATCGGAATTTCGAGCGTTATTGTCATGGTCGGAATGGGTAACAGCGCCAGGGTTGAGGTCAGGGAAAAGGTTGTTTCCTACGGGGCCAATGCATTTATGGTTTACCTTTCCGGCGGCAGAACCGGTAAATGGCTTATAGATGCGGATCTTGTTACACTTAGAAAGTATTTCAGCGACATAGAATATATCAGCCCCTATCAAAGCAGGAATCATTCGCTGGTCAGGTATAACAATAAAAATACACGAACCAGGCTTGAGGGGGTAAGCGATGAATATTTTCAAATAAAAAGTCTTAAAACTCAGCAGGGCAGAAGCCTTATACCTTTTGATATTTCTGCTACTGCAAAGGTTGCCGTAATCGGAATGACCGTTAAAGAGGATCTTTTCCCGGATAAAAACCCTGTTGGAGAACAGATCCTTGTGGAGGGGGTCCCTCTTACAATAATTGGACTTCTCGAATACCTTCCCGCATCTTTCGGAGGCAGGGATGTAAACAATGTCATAGATATTCCCTATACCACATTTAACATCAGGTTTGCAAACCGCAGGTCGTTCGATGAAATATGGGTCAAGAGTTCCGCTGATACTGATGTCGGGGAGCTTGGCCAATCAATAATGGACTACATGATACAGAAATTCAATCCCCCGGAAAAAGACCGGAACCTTTTCCAGTTGAGTACCAGCGAAGACAAGCTTAAAACAGCAAATGATATTTCAAATGCCCTTGCTATTCTTCTTGCAGGTATAGCCTCCATATCGCTTTTCGTTGGAGGGGTGGGAATAATGAATATTATGCTTGTTTCGGTTACTGAGCGCACAAGGGAGATCGGCATCAGGATGGCCATAGGCGCAAAGAAGCAGGATATTATGATGCAGTTTCTGGTCGAGTCTGTCATACTGAGCCTTGTGGGCGGGGTGGTTGGCATTATTCTGGGGCTTTCGTTATACGGGGCCATAACCTATTTTGTTGACTGGCCCTTTATATTTTCGTTTTTCTCGGTTATTGTTTCCGTACTCTTTGCCACGATGGTGGGAATTTTTTTCGGGTACTATCCGGCTCAGAAAGCGTCTGACCTGAAACCGATCGAAGCATTACGCTTTGAGTAGGTGTTCCGGCGAACCGCCCTGCATACTGTTTTTTCTGTAAGTGCTGGGCGACTGGCCGGTTACCTTTGAAAAAACGGTACAGAATGTTGTGTTCGAGTTGAACCCGACTGCTATGCCCACCGAAAGTATTGACCTTCCCGGTTCGTCCAGAAGAATTCTCATTGCCTCCTCCACCCTGTATTCATTGACAAAGGTGTTAAAGTTCTTCTTCATCTTTTCATTAAGTATCTGCGAAAGCTGGTGCGGACTTATTCCAAGTTCAGATGCCAGGTCGCGCAGTGACAGGTCCTCGTCGGCAAAAACCTTTTCGTCCCGCATAAGCTCGGTAAGGCGGTTGCATATAAGGTCAACATCAAGACCGGTTATCCTTGACTTTTCGTAATGCGCCTTGCGGGTCTCGCTTCGGAGCAGTCTGTGGTAATCAGGGTTGCGCTGCGTAACAAGGTAGACGTATATGGTAAAAACATTAGCAATCAGTACTGCAGTTATTACCAGGTTCATGGAATATATGTATCCGGCAAAACATATTATATTGGAAATAACAATCGAGAGGGCTGCGATATATCCCATGCGTGCGGGCCTGGATGCCCTGTTGTTCCTGTCTCTTCTCCATACGGGCAGCATCTGTACAAGTACGGGCGTCATTAGTAGGGTTACATATATATGGGGAAGTATTGCTGTTATGCAGGTTATTTTAAAGTAGAGGGGTATCCGTGCAAAGGCTGCACTGATTACCGGAAAACCCGGGTAGTATTCTGCAGGGTTCCCGCTTGCCGAAAACGGCAGGTAGAGCAGTATGCACAGTGAAATGAATGATGGCAGCATGAAGAGAATATGCCCTTTCCGGAGATGGAAACTGCTGGAGAGAACCCATTTGTACCTCATGACCATTACAGGAGGTACGGCATATATAACCGGTACCAGGGACATGGTTATGTGCCAGGCATATTTGTGTCCATGAATAATGTCTGTGCTGAAAAGGCATATCTGGAATATCCAGACAGCCATTCCGAAAAATGATATTGCGAAGAGGTAGTCGATGAATGCCTTGCGCACCTGGATAATCATGCCCAGTGATATTACAAGCGCGAATGCGGGGCCGAAAAACATGAGGAAATATAATATTTTATGCAGCATCGATATCACCCGTCACTTGTTTAAACCGGACAGGTAAGGCAATGTCAACCATTATCCGTCCTGTTTAAAACTACAGGCATCCCTTTTTGTCCGAAACATCACCTGAGATTTTTTCGGCAACATCTTCTGCAACCTTGTCAAGTTCGGCATATTTATTCTCTTCAACAAGCAGGGCGACCGGGATATAGTAAAATGAAAGGATACAGCATCCAAGAATTGCATATTTTCCGGTCTCCCTTGTATAGCTTATTGTTCCAACCACTGCGCCGGTCTCGGCGTTTATAATTCGGCCCTTAAAAGATATTTTGGTTTTCGGAACAAAAACGTTAAGGATGCTCCTTTCGTATTCGAACTGGGATACGCTCCCCACAACAACATAGTCCACTCTTGATATCTGGGCGATTTTAGTGTAGTCTGCATCTGTCATGCCGGTCATGTTCAATGACTTTTCCTGTACAATTTTTTCAAGCTGCGACCTTTCAATTACCTGCCAGTTATCAATTTTGATTAGTTCACCCGTGAGCGCGTCGGCAAAAGCAACGCCGGATCCTGCACCGTCAGATCCTGGAGCATCTTTGAACGGGAAAACTGCGATGCGAATCTCCTTCTGAAGTCCGTTCCTGTCCTTAATATAGATATCCTTTTTAACTGAGGTACAGGACAAGACGGTAATTCCTGCTACTACAACAGCAACAAGGGCTTTTTTGAAATTCAGGATCATATTTTATCTCCACGTGTTTTTTCTGTTTTATTATTTATTTTCCGGGATTACTACTCCGGATGATGATCAGGGACTGCAGTATTTACCATAAGTCATGCAGAATTGTCAATACTAAAACTCTGCTACTACTTTCAGAATTATAATCCCGTAAACCGTACAGTTTTATAAATTATAAATCCGCAAGACTTTCTCTATCTAATATGGTACTATTTGTTTAATAGCTGCCGGTACACTGGCGGGAATAAAACAGATGTTTTCTAAATATGGAGGTAAAAATGAGTATGAACAACAATAACGTTGATTATGAAAAGGAGTTCAACGAGTTCCTGGTAAAGGATGATCATCTGGCAAGGATGGTCCACAAAAGAGCTGAAAAATATGGTAATTCAAAGGTGGCAGTAAGGCATAAGGCATTCGGCGAGTGGGAGGAGTTCCATTGGGGAAGATTTTCTGAACTGATTGACCAGTGCGCCATGGGACTGCTTGAGTGCGGAGTAAAGGAGAGGGAGTTTATCGGGATGTTTTCCAACAACAGGGTTGAATGGGCAATAACTGATTATGCCTGCTTCAGCATCAGGGCCTGTTCGGTGCCCGTATACCAGTCCAATTCAGCGGATGAACTCAAGTATATTATAAACGACTGTTCAATAAGAATTCTATTCGTGGAAAAACAGGATCATTATGACAAGGCAATGAAAATTATTGCAGAAACCCCTTCAGTTGAAAAGGTAATAATTTACGACCATCGCATTAATTATGACAGTAATGATAAACGCGTAATGCTCTTCAGTGATTTCCTTGAGGCCGGTAAAAAATCCGGAAGAAAGGCTGAACTTGAAAAGAAACTTGCAGATGCCAAAACGGATGATCTTTCCACCCTGATATACACATCTGGAACAACCGGCGTGCCAAAGGGTGTTATGTTGACACACAAAAACTGGATGGCCATGCTTTTTGCAACAGGCTACCATATTCCGATTGTTGAATCAGATGTGAATCTTGCGTTCATTCCCCTTGCTCATGTCTTTGAAAGGGCATGGAGCTACTTTATACTCTGCTGCAACGCGCGTGTTGACTACTGTCACGATGCCAAGCCCGAGGTGCTTATGCAGTTCCTTGCGGAGAGCAGGCCCCACTACATGTGCAGCGTGCCGCGTCTATGGGAAAAGGTACACGCAAAGGTTATGGATGGTATAAGCCAGGCGCCTGAAAAGAAACAGAAGATATTCAAATGGGCCCTTGAGGTGGGAGGACAGGTGCAGTACCTTAAGCGCGACATGAAGCGTGTGCCACTGGGATTAAAAATTAAACACAAGGTTGCTGATAAGCTTGTGCTTCACAAGGTTCGGGATCTTTTCGGCGGAAGGAACAAGGTGTTCAACTGCGGCGGCTCGGCGTTTTCCGGCGAGATCTCGGAATTCTTTTTCAGGTGCGGTGTTCTGCTGCTGCAGGGATACGGCATGACCGAGTGTTTTGTAATCAGCGTGGCAAATCCTACACATAACAAGTTCGGTACCTGCGGGCCGGTAGTTCCCCTTATGAAAGTAAGGATATCACCCGAAGGGGAAATCCAGGCTACAAGTCCCAGCCAGACACAGGGTTACTGGAACAAGCCGGAGCTTACCAGAGATCTTTTTACTGAAGACGGATGGGTAAAGACAGGCGATGTGGGCATGATTGATGATGAGGGATATATTATAATAACAGACAGGATCAAGGATCTCTTCAAGACCTCTGGAGGCAAGTATGTTGCCCCGCAGCAGATCGAGACTCTGCTTAAAGAGGATATTTTCTTTGAGCAGGTTGCCGCGGTTGGTGATGGAATGAAATATGTATCGGCCCTGGTCGTGCCGGCATTTGAACAGCTGGAGATCTACTGTAAAAAAAATAACATACCATTCACATCAAGACAGGAGGTTATTAAACGGCCCGAGATTGTCCAGCTTTACAGGGATAGGATCGATGCCCGAACCGAATCGCTGGGCCAGGTCGAGAAGGTTAAAAAGTTCACGCTGCTTGCGGAAGAATTTTCACAGGAGACTGGCGAGCTTACCCCGACACTAAAGATCAAGCGCAAGGCTATTTCGAGCAAATACCAGGATACAATCAAGTCAATGTATACAGAGTAGTTTATCCAAGGATCCCGCGCGGTGAATACCTTCTTCAAGGCCCTGCGCGGGCCTTTTTATTTCCATGAACTTTTCATCCGCACAAGATCTTTAGTTCCCGAACTGTCGGTGACCGCATGAACAAAGGAGTCCGGGATTCCGTCAGGAACGGTTTTTAGAATCAGCGTGTCAGACAGGTTCCCCTCTGCCCTGAAGTTGATGTCGATTTCATGAAGCGTATGGCTCTTCAGGTAATCGTCGGGCATTGACTCGATGCACCACTGTATATACTTCACGTTGTTCACATGATAGAACAGGTCGCAGTCATAGTAGCGTACTTTTATTGTTCTTTCGTTTTCGCATTCTTTAATTTCAGGAATCTTCATGAAGTCATGGGGCAGGGCGCTTTCCCTTTCAACTGTATGCGCGTTCAGGTCGCCTGTGAATGTTCCGCCGGACCGTGCGCTAAGGCTGAAGGGCACTGCCGAGTTTATGGCCCGGCCGATTATTTTTCCGTCTGATCCATGTAGCAGGAAGTTTCTTCGCGCGTACCTGTCAGTTGAGGGTGATAGCCAGGACTCGACTGACACAGTCTCCATCCATGACGGGTAACGTTCCATTCTTACATTAAGTCTTGTAAGTACAAACACAATGTCGCTCACGTCAAATCCCGAATGCCTGGCCATCTGCAGGCCGTGACCTATACCCGCCTCCTGCAGCCAGTTGCATATCATGGGCATGCCTGAAGACCTGCGTATGTCAAGGTCGTAAACCATTACGGTGAAATCTTTTTTAAAGAGTGAAATGTCTGTGTTTGATTTATTTTCTGTGCTCATGTTTATTCCCGCTAATAATTTTTTTTCCAGGAGCCCCCGGCTGATAAAACTGGTACGGCTTTATGAATCAGTTGCAGCCACCCCCGGAGATAGGGGGTTAATTTACTTTTGTATCTCATGATACATGTTTACATTGAATCTGTTTATTTCTGACTGCCCGGCCCCCTTGGGGGTAAGGGGGCCGGGCAGTCAGAACTTGCATTTAGTCTCTTTATTAACCGGTTTTTACACAGCCTCAACCCTGCATGGTATATGCCTGTGGAAAGGTGTGCCCGCGAACCTGTCCCTGTGTGTGTTCTTTGCCAGCATGTTCGCGTTCGCGCCGTAAACACTTCCCTGAAATTCCAGTCCGAAGCCGTGCGGGATCATTACATACCGCCTGCATGTCTGCTCAGTGACCTCAAGTTCAACTTCAACTGAACCTGCTTCGGTCGTGACCCTCACCATCTGCCCGTCCTTCAGGCCCAGGTTGTCAGCATCAGCGGGGTTCATGATGCATGTGCATGCGCGCTTACCTTCATTCCACGCCGGGTTCCGCATGTTGGTGTTTGCGTTATACTGTATGTGCCTTCCCGATGAAAGTATAAACGGATATTCGGCTTTCTGTTCAAGTTCCTTTTTTTCGCGTTCAGTTGTGATCTCGGCAGTCCAGTCCTTCATCTCCGGGATAAATATGTTGAATCTTTTATCTTCGGTGCTCAGGTCGCTGAAGTTGTCATCGGGATCGGATTTCCCGATCCACAGCCCTTCAGGGTGATCAATTATAGCTTTGAATATCTCTTCGCCCATGAGAGGCCCCTTGGTGAATCCGGCGCGTACAGCTGCTTTTTTAAAGCTGCCCGGCGCCGCCATCAGCATT
>JAAYBQ010000414.1 GCA_012730035.1 Spirochaetota bacterium | reverse complement strand
CACGGAAATTTTAAAAAAAATTCATACCCGCAGAAAACTCTATCAACGCCTGCATGCTTCACGCATCAAACGAATTGGACAGTAGTTTCTACCCAATCCACTGTCAACAAAATTAATGCAAAATTATTAAAAATTTTTATATCCATAAAAAGGGCCTAAATCTTCACGAGGAGGAACGTCAGGAAAATCACAAAATCATGCTCTAAGCCTCGAAAACGCTCCGCCCCCGCATCCTTACAGCAGCATAAAAATCTTCTTGCCTTTGACGAATAAAAACCTGCTTATTACATAAAACTGATCTGCCAATAATCACCGGAGAATCCCCCGGATGAAGATGATCACCCGCTTTTCATTATACGGCTTTTTAAAGAACCTTAACTTTTCAGAGCCTTTTCTGATACTATTTTACCTGTCCATTAACCTGAACTTTTTCCAGATAGGCATACTCGTCTCATTTCTGAACTTCTGCATAAATATCATGGAGATCCCCAGCGGAGCAGCAGCAGACATCTACGGCAGAAAAAACGCCATGATTGTTTCGCTATCAAGCTATATTGTTGCTTTTCTTATATTCGCGTTCTCCGATTCATACGCGCCGCTCTTTGCGGCCCTGTTTTTCTTCTCAATCGGCCAGGCATTCCGTACGGGCACACACAAGGCAATGATTTTCGACTGGTTAAGGCGCAATGAAAGGCTTTCTGAAAAGACAAAGGTCTACGGCTTTACGCGCTCATGGTCAAAATACGGCAGCGCCATTTCAGTAATAATTTCATCAGTGATAATAATTTTTTCAGAGGATTACAGATGGATTTTTATCTTTTCTATCATTCCCTACATAGCCGGAGTGTGGAATATTGCATGCTACCCGGACTACCTGAACAACAGGCAGACTGCCGGCATGGGGATTAAACAGATATTTGTTCATACATTCAGGAGCGTTAAAAAATCTTTTACCGACAGCCGTATACGTGAACTCATTGTTCAGAGCATGGGCTTTGAAGGCGTGTTTGAAGTGACAAAGGATTACCTGCAGCCCATACTGAAGGCGCAGGCTCTGGTTATTGCAGCACTGCTTCTTTTACCCGAAAAAGAGAGTACGGCAGTTGTTGTCGGAGCGGTTTACTTTATACTGCACATTGTTTCCGCAATGACCTCAAAACGCGCTCATCTTTTTGCAGGATTCTTCACATCTGAAAAAAAATCTATCGCGGTTATGATACTGGCCGGCTCATGCCTTGCATTTGTATCATCGGCGGGCATGCACCTTAAACTCTTCATTATTTCAATAGCGGCATACATAGCCTACTACATTCTGCAGAACCTGTGGAGACCCATTCTTGTAGCCCAGTATGACGATCTTGCCGAAAGTTCTGAGCAGGCAACAATCCTCTCGATAGAAGCACAGGCCAAGACCGTAGGAATCGCCGTGATAGCGCCCGCAGCCGGCTACATTGCAGACAATCACGGCATCGAATCATCACTGCTGCTGCTTGCGATTATAATGATGGCACTGTGGATCTATTCAATATCCGGGAAAAAGCGAAAAACCTGTAATTAAAACTGCGACACCGCATAACTCCGATCCCCATAAAGCCAGATTGGCCGCAGTATCAGATTGATCACTTTATGAAAATTCACCGCGCATTGTCAGTACTGTATAATATTTCTGCCGTTCTCCTTGGCTTTGTAGAGCAGCAAATCCGCCTTCTTAACAAGTCCTTCGATGCTGCCCGCATATTCAGCCGCACCCCCGCTTACCGTAACCTTTACATTCTCTTTTGTAAAACGCACAGCCTCTATCCCCCTGCGAATTCTTTCTGCAACGGGAATGGTTCCCGGCAGCTGTACCTCAGGAAATATCACCATGAACTCCTCGCCGCCGTATCTTCCGCAAATATCAACAGACCTGGTTGACAGGCGTATAACATCTGCCACAACCCTGAGGACTTCGTCACCGAACTGGTGGCCATGATTATCATTAATTTTTTTAAAGTTATCTATATCGAGCATCAGCAGGGAAAACTTTGAACCGTATCTTTCGGCCTTTTCCACCTCCTGGTTAAGTCTTTCATATATGTGCCCGCGGTTAAAGAGTCCGGTGAGTGTATCTGTTATGGCCATTTTTTCCAGGGCAAGTGTCTTCTGTTCAACCTCCCTGAAAAGAAGGTAGTTGCGTATATTGGTCTTGAGGCGGGCGATGAACAGATCGTAATTAAAGGGCTTGACTATATAATCGCTTGCTCCTATCGAGAGAACGCGTGAAATTGTCTTTACGTTATCAATGCCTGAAATCGCGATTACAACACTGTTGCTTCCCGACTCGCGCAGCTTCATAATGATCCTGTCACCTGATGTGTCCTGAAGCACAAAATCAATAAGGTAAACATCATACTCCTTTTCTGATTCATCAAGTGAACGCCCGGATTCATAGTAATCAACATTGTGTATGTCATGAAAAGAGAAAATCCTTTCAACAACCTTCCGGTCAACCTTGCTGTCATCAACTACGGCATACGAAAGATCCTTCATCTTCAGTGTTATGGTGTCCTCGCGTCTGAATGTTGCCAGGTTCTGCCTGATTGTATCAGCGCCCGAAGTCTTCAGTATGTAATCGGTTATTCCCAGCTCGTACATACGCATCCTGTCCTCGAGAGAATCATTGCCTGTGAATACAACTACAGGTATGGTCCTGAAACCGGATTCATTTACAGACCTGATAAAATCATACGAACTGCCACCCTCAAGTTCCATGGCGGTCAGGATAAGGTTAACCTCATCTTTTTTGAGTATTTCAAAGGCATCCCTGGCACCCGAGGCACCGAGGTATTTTGCTCCAAGTTCAGCACAGATCTCCTGGATAACTTTTTTATAAAGCATCCCCGGTTCAAGGTGAAGTATTGTGTACATTGTAGTCCCCGTTCAGAATGTATCGCAACAGGTATGTTGCATGGATCAGTCCGGACAAACATAATGACATCAACAGGGAAAATCAATCATGTTTCAGAAATTTTATCCGTCTATAAAATTCCTTTTGCGGAAAACCTGCCCCCACCCCGGGCTGCCGGCAGGGCCAGAGATAAAAAATCGAAAAATCATGGACTAAACAGAAGCGGTACAGATAACCTGTAACATGTAGTCGCCTGTATAAAATCACATTAAAAGAGTGAACTTTATGAAAATAGTATCATTTCTTGGGAGCCCTAAAAAAAAGGGTAACACCGCAGCACTCCTGGATTCTGTGCTTAAAGGTCTTCATGAGAGTGCGGTTGTTGAGAGCGAATATTTCTTTCTGCACGATATGAAGATCGCCCCATGCAACGGGTGCGATGCATGCAAAAAGGCAAACAGTACGGGCTGCGTTATCAGGGATGACATGGATTTAATCTACGCCGCGCTGCGGAAGGCAGATATTATTATTCTTGCCACCCCCATCTACTGGTGGAGCGTCACTGCGCAGATGAAGCTCATGATAGACAGGATCTACGGCATGGACTTTAAATGCGGGAGAAAAAAAATCGCGCTGCTCATGACATACGGTGGTGAATTGCCGAACTCGGGACCGGAAACGCTTGAGAAGCTGTTCGTGGAGATATGTGATTACCTGAAGATGGAAGCCGCAGGGACACTGGGAGTATGCACAGAAACATTGACGGTCAGTAAAAATGAAAAGGCTTTGCAAGATGGATTGAGCTTTGGAGCTAAACTTGTAAAGTAATTCTACGGGGTATTTTCGTCATTGCTGACGTCATTCTTTTTACAGCTTTTTATTTTCAGGCAGAGTTTACACCTTTCATCGCGCAGAAAGCGCATTCAAAACAGTCAGCGCACGGGTGCTTTTTCGGACTGGAGTTTTTGTCCGGCACATAAACAAGTCCCCTGAATCCTTCTATTCTTACGAATGCCATTGCATCACCTAAAGTTTTATAACCTCACCACAGTCCGCGATCTTTGCACCGGGAAAGTTAAGCTTCACATGAATGGCCGGGTAACCTTCGGGCTCATCACCAAGCCTGAACGCGCCCCAGTGAAAGGGAATCATTACTTTAGCGCCAAGATCCCTGAAACCCTGAACCGACTCAGCAGCATCCTGATGCGCGTAATGCATGAACCACCGCGGATGGAAAGCTCCTACAGACATGAACGCATAGTCAATGCCTGGATACTTTGCGGAAATTTCCCTATACAGCAGCGAATAACCCGTATCACCGCAGACAAAGATTCTTTTTTTGCCGGTATCTACAAGAAACGAACCCCACAGCGACCTGTTTTTATCAAATAACCCGCGCCTGGACCAATGCTGAGAAGGAAGAAAAACAATTTTAGCACCACTTACCTCTATCTCCTGTCACCAGTCCATTTCGGTCACATCAATCGCGCCAAGTTTTTTCATGGTTTTACCCAGTCCCGCGGGAACAATATATTTTGCACCTGCAGGCATGCTTTTTATACTTCTTGTGTCAAGGTGATCATAATGGTTGTGTGCAAGAAGAACAGTAAGAGTTCCGGCAATGCGCGAAGCATGATCATACGCGAGAGCAGATTGAGTACGCCTTTTTTTAAAAAAGGGGATTTCGCCCAGCACCGGATCAACAAGTATAACGCTGCCTTTTGATTTAATTATAACCGAAGCGTGGCCCAGCCATGAGATAAAGTTGTCGTGCGAATTTATGAATTCCGCAGTCAGAGGTTTAACAGCAGGCAGTGCGGATTCTTCAAGCCCGGAGTATACCTGTTTATCCGCAAAGAAGCGCCACTTCATTATCTCTCCAAATCCCTTCATGTCCATGGCCGTCCAGGGATTGAAATACTTTCCGTTATCAACATGAGGCGCGTGGAACTGCAACCTGTCCACAGCCTGCACAGATTCTTTCCACTTCTCTTCGCTGAATCCGTTATCATCTTCATCATTAATAGCATAGACAAGGCTAGTTATCATGAGGACACCTGCGAGTATTATTATGTATTTTCTTTTCATCGCTGTTAAACCGGTTGATTTGTAGATGCTTTAATTTCGGGGAAGTTACATGTATAATAAGAGGGCATTTATTTTATAAATGTTGTTTAATGGGTTATTAAATCATTAGTTTCTGCAACCTGCCTGTATTATTCGGAGCTGAGGAATAGAATTATAATCCTATATCAACCTGTCTATAGAAATATTAAATAGCTCTGCAAGCTGCTTAGCAGTTTTTTTACTCACAGGCCTGATGTTTCTTTCAATTTCAGAGATATTCTGCTTTGAAAAATTCCCCAGCTTTTCGCCAAGCTCCTTCTGCGTCATCCCGTGTATTTTACGGTAAAATGCGACAGTTTCGCCGGGCGTAATATTCTTCTTCATCTTTTTATACCAGTCAGAATCCCTGACACTGGTATATTCATCATTAAAATGTATATATTCAATCGGCATTGTTGCCTGCTACGCCTTGATAAATGCAAGTCCCCTGAAGAACGCGATCTTCGTTTCGCCATTTGCGGTTACTGTTATGTGGTAGCTGCCTGTACGTTTTGTACGCTGCGCCTCCTCTGCCATAGCAACGAGCCTGTCGCCCGGCCTTGCAGGCGCCATGTAGTCCATTGTGACAGAGAGCGCAACAGCGGGTGTGCCGTGCGAGTTGCATGAGAGCGCAAAGGCCGTGTCTGCCAGTGTAAAGAGCGCACCTCCGTGCGCTGTGCCGTGAAAGTTTGCCATGCTTTCAGTTACGGTCATGGCAACAACTGCGCGTCCGGGTGTAAGCTCAAGCAGCTCAATACCGAGAGACTTCGGGAAGAGGTCTCCAGTTTCGAATTTGTTTTTCAGTTCGGAGATGTGGTCTTTCATGTTCTTTCCATTTTATGAAAAATTATTAAATCCGATAGATGCTTTATCCGGTTGAATAATACCGCAACCCTTTTTTAGTAGAAAATATTTATGTAACAAAATAATTATTGACATACATATAATTATATGTATGTTGCACCCATGGGTTTCGAGTGGGACGAGAACAAGGACATTGAAAACATCATAAAACACGGGATTTCATTTTATGAAGCACAGGTCGCATTTTTTGACGGGAAAAGGGTAATTACAGCTGACGTTAAGCATTCAGGCATTGATGAAAATAGATTTTTCTGTTTCGGTATGGTAGATGATAAAATAGTTACTGTAAGATTCACGATACGTAATAACAGGATAAGGATTTTCGGGGCAGGATACTGGAGGGAGGGCAGAAAAAAGTATGAAGAAAAAAACGGTTTATAACAGCGCACCCGGTAATGTGAGCGAAGCCATAAAGGTTTCTGAATTCATTGAAGACTTTCTACCGGCACCTGAATTCCTGGTTAAGAAAGAGGAGACAGTCAAGATCACAATCGCATTGAGTAAATCAAGTGTTGATTTTTTCAAACACAGGGCCGAGCAGGCAGGTGTACCTTACCAGGTTATGATTAAAGCAGTTCTTGACAGGTATTCATCTCACTACACAAAATAAACAGGTTCATTCCAGTTCACCCTCAATCACCACGGGCGCGTGGTCTGAACCCATTACAGCGGGAAGTATGTAGGATTTTTTCACCTGCGGCATGATCTTCTTTGAAACAAGAAAGTAATCAATACGCCACCCCACGTTCCGCTCCCTTGAATTTGCCATGTTGCTCCACCAGGTGTAGTGGCCGCCATCCTTTGTGAATTCACGGAAGCTATCAACCAGTCCTGCTGCCACAAAATTGTTAAAACCTTCACGTTCTTCAGGGGTGAACCCTGCGTTCTTCACATTGGTCTTGGGGTTGGCAAGGTCGATCTCTTTGTGCGCAACGTTAAAGTCGCCGCACACCACAACGGGCTTCTTCTTCTCCAGCTTTTTAAGGTATGCAAGGAAGTCAACGTCCCAGCTCTTGTGACGGTACTCCAGGCGCTCAAGCCCGCGCTTTGCGTTGGGCACATAAACATTCACAAGGTAAAACTTATTATACTCAAGGGTGATCACCCTCCCCTCGCCGTCATGTTCAGGTATGCCAAGCTCCTTAGTTACCGTAAGGGGCCCGTGTATACTGAACACCGCGGTACCGGAGTAACCCTTTTTTTCCGCAGGGTTCCAGAACCTGTGAGGCCAGCCTTCAAGCTCAAGCTTTACCTGGGACTCGTCGGCGCGGGTCTCCTGCAGACAGATGATGTCAGGACTTTCTGTTTTAAGGAAATCGTAAAATCCCTTTGTTATTACAGACCGGATTCCATTTACATTCCATGATACTATTTTCACGGCACACCCCTTCTACCAAAAATTTACGGATTTCATTATTTAACACAGGATGCATTATGTAAATAAAAATTCAGGATCAGGGAAAGGGCCGGGATGCACCGCGGCAGGGATGGAGGCGTTACCCCGCAGCGGGCGGGTTGTTGTTCTGGCTTTTCTATAGCAGGTATTATACCGCCCGTGAGGAGTTTAAGCCGACAGCCCGTTCGTCCGCCATGAAAATTAATAAAAAAATGCTTGTACATATACCCCCTTTTTATGGTTCTGTATTCTGTCGCAATTATAAGAGTTTTTACGGATTCCCGGCAGTAGAAGAGGCAGTGCAGTCTTCGGCTTTACCCCGCTAAGCCCTGAAATATTTACTATTGCGGTAAAACGAAATTTTTGCATTGAAACTATATAAATCAGGAAGCATTAATGAATAAAAAAATCAGAAACATCGCAATCATTGCGCACGTTGACCACGGCAAGACCACGCTTGTTGACGGCATGCTTAAACAAACCGGCATTTTCCGCAGCAACCAGCATGTTGAAGAAAGGATGATGGATTCAAATGATCTTGAAAAGGAACGGGGTATCACGATCCTGTCAAAGAACGCTTCGATCCACTACAAGGATTACAAGATAAACATTGTCGATACACCCGGACACGCTGACTTCGGCGGCGAGGTTCAGCGCATAATGAAGATGGTTGACAGTGTGCTGCTCATTGTTGACGCATTTGAAGGTACCATGCCCCAGACCAAGTATGTCCTTAAAAAATCTCTTGAGATCGGCCTGCGCCCCATTGTAGTCATAAACAAAATCGACAGGCCCAACGCCAGGCCGCACGAGGTCCTGGACATGATCTTTGACCTCTTTGTTGAACTCAGCGCGTCCAACGAACAGCTGGACTTTCCGGTTGTATATACCTCTGCAAAACAGGGCATTGCAAAATATGAAGTCGAGGATGAGGGCGTTGACCTTAAACCGCTCTTTGAAACTATTATTAAAAATGTCAAGGAACCCGATGGACAGATTGACCTGCCGCTGCAGTTCCTTGTATCGGCGATCGATTACGACAACTACCTCGGCCGCGTAGGTACAGGACGAATACACAACGGCCAGATCACAACGAACGACACCGTTACACTCATCAAGCGTTCAGGTGAAACAGTGCTTTCAAAGGTATCGAAGATTTTCTCTTATGAGGGAATGAAGCGTATTGAAATAAAAAAGGCTTATGCAGGTGACATTGTTTCGCTCGCGGGGATTGAAGGGATCGACATTGGTGAAACTGTTGCAGACCGCGAACTGCCCCAGGCGCTCCCGGCAATAGATATTGACGAGCCTACACTTGCCATGACTTTTATGCAGAACGATTCCCCATTCATGGGTAAAGAGGGCAAATATGTTACTTCACGCCACCTGTGGGAGAGGCTGCAGCGCGAAGTACAGTCGAACGTAAGTATTCATGTTGAACGCGTTGCTACCGGTGAGGAATTTATTGTTAAAGGCCGCGGCGAACTGCAGATGTCAATACTAATAGAAAATATGCGGCGTGAAGGCTACGAGTTTCAGGTCTCCAAGCCCGAGGTTATTTACAAAACCATTGACGGCGTTAAATGCGAGCCCATTGAACTTGCAATGATCGACGTTGCAGACGAGTTTGTCGGAGTTGTTATCGAAAAGCTCGGCGTACGCAAGGGAGAAATGACCGACATGAAACAGGGAACTGACGGTTACACGCGGCTTGAATTCAAGGTCCCTTCGCGCGGCCTTATAGGATTCAGAAACGAGTTTCTTACAGAAACCCGCGGCACGGGCATCCTTAACCAGACATTCTTTGAATACGGCCCGTACAGGGGAATCATTCCTTCGCGCGGCAAAGGCGTACTTGTTGCCATGGAGGAGGGCGCTTCTGTTTCCTTTGCCATAAACAACCTTCAGGAGCGCGGTGAGCTTTTCATAGGTCCGGGAGTCCACGTTTATGAAGGAATGATCATAGGCGAAAACAACCGTGAGGGCGACCTCATTGTAAATATATGCAAAAAGAAACAGCTGACCAACATGCGCGCTGCAGGTTCAGATGACCTGATCAAACTTACACCGCCCAGACTCTTCAGCCTTGAACAGGCCCTTGAATACATTGCCGATGATGAACTGCTTGAGATCACACCTCAAACCATAAGGATGCGTAAAAAAATACTCAAAGAGATTGACCGCAAACGTCTTGGCCGCAGGTCCGGTGAATAGACCGGTCTGCGCGTCCGTCACCTTTTCTTCCTGAACGCAAGATACACGGCGAACAGGCAGAAAAGGAGAACAATAACCAGCATTGACACGCCGTACATTTTTTAGCCCCCACACTGCTAATATTTAAGAATTTACTGTAATTTTCAAATATTTTACTCTACTAATGTAACTATGGATAGACAGTTATTCAAATTAATTATTGAATTAAAACATAAGTATGTCATCGTATATTTGATTTAATAAAAGGGGAATAAAATGACAAAAGCACTGCTGTTAATAGATGTTCAGAATGATTACTTTGCGGGCGGCAGCATGGAACTGCATGGCAGCTTTGAGGCAAGCCTGAAAATAAAAGATTTACTTGATCATTTCAGAAAAAAATCGATGCCCGTGATACATATACAGCACCAGTCGGTATTGCCGGGTTCAACTTTTCTGGTACCCGGTACCCGTGGAGCTGAAATCCATGAAAACGTTAAACCCCTTGATACTGAGAAAATATTTAAAAAAATATTTCCCAACAGCTTCCGTTCAACCGGACTTGATGAATACCTGAAAGAGAATAAAATTTCTACACTTGTTATCGCAGGAATGATGACTCATATGTGCGTCGATACCACGGTACGCGCAGCATTTGACCTTGGCTACAAATGTATTCTTGCGGGTGATGGCTGCGCCACCAGGGAACTGAAGATTAATGACAGAATAATTTCCGCGAATAGTGTACACAATTCATTCCTTGCCGCACTTAACGGAATCTTTGCGCAGGTCCTGGACAGCAGACTGGTTATTGAGAACTTAAGGGAAAACCTGTAAGGGAGGAGACATGGGAGCTGAAACAGGTAATGAAAACCGTTTCACCTTCGGCATCGATGGGATGACCTGCGCTTCATGCGTACGCATTGTAGACCGAAGTTTGCGTAAAATGCCGGGAGTAAAGTTCGTTTCGATAAATCTCGGGACCGAAAAGGGCTATGTAATAACTGAGCCCGGTGTAACGATAGATGATATTATTGCAAATATAAACAGCACGGGCTACAGGGGGCTCGCAGAAGTACCGGGCGAAGAGAAGATAATGAAGGACTTTAAAAGGTCCAGACGGATGATGATAGAATCACTGGCCGTGATGATTCCGCTTACAGTGCTCATGATACTGCACATGACCGGCATGCACCTGCCATGGTTCCCCGCTCTTGAAGCTGCAGCAGCACTTTTTGTACTTCTGCGTCCCGGACGCGGTGTGATCAGAGGAGCGGCTATTGCTGCCATACATTTTCATGCCAACATGGACTCGCTAGTACTTATGAGTGCGTTCTTTGCCATGCTTACATCTTTCCTGAATATTTCCGGTGTAGAAATAAGTTCATTCGGATCCATATCTGTTATGCTGATTTCACTACACTTAACCGGCAGGTATATCGAGTCGCACCTTAAGTACAATGCTACGAGCGAAATTCGCGCACTCCTTGCAATGAAACCGCGCGATGCCTTTATTGTGCGCGATGGAAATATAATCAATATCCCGGTCGAAAGCATTACAGCAGGGGAGATTGTTGCGGTCCGTTCAGGTGAACGCGTTCCGCTTGACGCGCGCATAACAGAGGGCAGCTGCACAGTTGATGAATCTATGATTACAGGCGAACCGGGGCGCGTACTGCGCAAAGAGGGTGATGAACTAACAGGCGGCACTGTGGTCGAAAACGGTTCTGTAAAAGCGGAAGTCATACGCACAGGAGAAGATACTTTTCTTGCGCGCATGATACGCCTTGTCGAAGATGCGCAGTCTTCCAAAGTTCCGATACAGGCTATGGCGGACCGAATCACCGGGATATTTGTACCTGCAATTTTTATTATAGCAGTCCTTTCCGGATTAACATGGTGGATTAATTACGAAAGCTTCAGACCTTTTCTGTCATGGGCCTCAAGCTATGTTCCATGGATCTCCACTGGCACGGGTGCTGAATCAACCGCAACCTTTATATTTATCGCGGTGCTGGTCATAGCCTGTCCATGCGCCCTTGGACTTGCCACACCCATGGCGCTTATAGCCGGCAGCGGGCTTGCCGCGCGCAACGGTCTGCTAATAAAAAACGGCGAGGCTATACAGACAGCAGGTTCCATCACAACTGTATTTATTGACAAGACAGGTACTATTACCGAAGGGAAACCATCCGTTGTATCGCATACAATCGCTTCGGAACATCTGCCCGTACTCCTGGCGCTGGAGAACAGTTCAATCCACCCGCTGTCATCGGCCATTAAAGAATATTGCGCCGGACTAAGTATTAATCCGCAAATCAATGTTTCTGACATAAAGGAAACTGCCGGTTCCGGGGTAACCGGAATATTAGACAGCATAGAATACTTCATCGGCCGACCGCTTGACAATAGCATCTACTCATCGATGATGTCGCGCGGCGAAACAGTAATGGAGCTAAGGATTAACGGCGCAGCTGCCGGTTACATCTCGGTAGCAGACCCGGTAAAAAAGGATTCAGCTGAGGCTCTGACCCTGCTGAAACAACTAGGCGTCCGGCCTGTTATGCTTACGGGAGATTCAGAGGAGACTGCGCGCGCTGTTGCTGCAGCTACGGGCATAGACGATGTTATAAGCAGGGTCAAGCCTGAAGAAAAGCTTTTCAGGGTACAGGAGGTTCAGAAACAGGGGGGACATGTGTGTATGGCGGGAGACGGAATAAATGACGCTGCCGCCCTCAAGGCTGCAGACCTCGGGATAGCACTGGGCACAGGAACTGATATATCGATAGAAAGCGCTGATATTATCATAACATCGGGAAGGCTAATCGCTGTCCCTGCAGCTATCAGCATATCAAGGATTACATTTAGAAAAATCAGGCAGAACCTATTCCGCGCATCGGTTTATAACCTGGTGGCCATACCGGCGGCAATAACGGGACTTATGCACCCTGCTGTTGCCGAAATCTGCATGATTTTAAGTTCAATCAGCGTTATACTTAACTCAGCAGGTATAAGAAAAATAAATCTACAGGAGATAAAAAAATGAAATATACATTTAACGTTCCGGATATTTCGTGCAACCACTGCAAGATGAGGATAGAGAAGACCATGAATGAATCGGGGAGGGTCAGAGCACTACAGATAAATCTGGAATTAAAGAAAGTGAGCCTGGAATCGGATCTTGGAGAGAAAGAACTTATTGAGCTTTTTGATAAAGCAGGATACGACGCTGTATTGAGCAATAAATAAAATATCAATACAACTGGAGTCATTTCGGGCTGCGACTGATGCCTGAACGGCTGTACTCTGATAATCAGGATGAAGGATATAACGGATTTAAGTTCATCTCACAAGAATTCTCTTTTACCTGCTGGTGCCAAATTTCTGGCAATCTTTTCCAAACCAAAGCTCTAAAACAGGGTTATGTAACTTATAATGCTTGCGTCAAGCAATATGAGGGTCAAGCCCATACTTTATTGTTTAACTGTCTACAGCCGGGTTGCTCTGAGCTGCAATATAGCTACGGCATTGTAGTAACGCACTACTGTGCCCCCCTTGCCTCTCTACCAAAAAATTGGATGTCATTACCGGATTAGCTCCAGTTAAAATTCATCCACATGTTATATAAAACATATCCATGTTCTGACCCCTGAGTGTATGCCTTTTACACCCACAACGCCAGTCTCTTCCGGTACGCATCCTCGTATGTCAAAAATTTGTCGGCTCTCTCCCTGAATGTCCGACCCAGCCTGTTGAAATATTCATGCAGTGTAAAGATCAGAGGCGACACAAACTTTTCATCGAGGTAGCAGTTAATAAATCCTATTTCATTCTTTCGCGGATCACGGGAAAGACCCTTGCGAACAGGATTATAACCGATAT
>JAAYBQ010000413.1 GCA_012730035.1 Spirochaetota bacterium | reverse complement strand
TCATAAAGCTTATGACCATGGTTTCTGTTGTATTTGCAGGGGTTATAGTATTCTTTTCTCTGTAATTTTCTAATCAGCAGATACGGCGCAAAAAAAGGCTGTTCCGAAAGGGCAGCCTTTTTTTATGCATTTAAGTAAAAAAGTCAGCAGGATAAACAAAGAGTCTCAAATGACTTCTGTTACAGCGCTGAGTTTATTTTTTCCAGAAGCTTTTCAAGGATTGCCTGCTTCTCTTTAAGGAAATCTTTAAACTCTCCTCTGGTTGAATGATGAATTTCAATAGGCATTGCCGTAATCTCCTTCTGGATAATCTCCTGTAATATTTCTAGTTCCTGCTTTGTGAAAATATTATTCATGCACTAACCTCCTTTGTCAGTACGTATTTTATAATTATAATATAGTTTAAAAAATTGTTTAAGTCAAACAGAGATGGATTTTGTTGGGTATTTTGCAGGTAATCCGGGCAGAAATATTTCAGTTATAAATTATGTTTTATTAATCCGGATTTTTGAAGAGATTTGTGTTTTTATCTTGTCAGTATAAAGTGATTTGAAAAAATAATCTATCGGATTCACTTTCAAGAATTAATGTCAGAGTTAGTTCTTTAACTATTTTGTAAAATAACATGCTCTAAACACTCCGCTGCCGAAGGCGGCGGGGGGAATTAAAACGATCTTTTGCATTAATAAATATTTTTAGGAATAATTACTGAATTAATGTACAAAACATAAAATAGCAAATTGATGTAACATTTTTTTATATTCATTAACAGAATTTTTGATATGTGGAAAGCAGTTATTTACTTGAGTAAATCCGGCCTTTCAACAGCAACCCGTGTTCAGTTGATTAATTAAACAAAATCAGGAAGGAGTTTATGACAGGGAAACGCTTTATCGCCTTTATATTTTTATTTATCATTCTTTACATTCCTGCAAATAGTGACAGCAACAACCGGGATAAACTTCCCCGCCTTGACATAAGGAGTGATGAAGATCTTATTTTTATTCCATCGTACTGCTTCTACGATAAAGCTTCGAACACTTATCATATAAGGTTTCACGCGTGGGTATACGAGCCTGAAACATCAAGTAAAAAAAGAAAACTTCTTCTTTCTACAATCAGCAAGTCCCTTGATATTGATGAAAATGAAATCAATGCAACACTGTTCGAGCAGCGGGCCAGGTACCTGTTATACGATAATGAGAAAAATAAATGGGTCAGTGTAAATTACGGTGGCGATAATTACAACCTTGGCGTAACGGATAAAACTGGCCATACAGAGAGGGAGCTTGTTCTTCCCCCGGAGATTATGAAAAAAGGTCTTTCTCCCGATGTGAATTTTGAGGATTTCAGAATTATTCCATCATGGATTTCATTCAGAACCGGCACAGGGCATGACCGCACCAGAATATTTGAAGGAAAGGCGAAGTACCTTCCGCCTGAAGGTGTTATAATAGTCTCGGATATTGATGATACAATCAAGGTTACAGAGGTAAAAAATAAAAAGCGACTGCTTGAGAACACCTTTCTTAATCCATACGAGGCTGTCAAGGGGATGTCCGCGCTTTACAGGTCATGGCAGACAGAAGGGGCGGATTTCTTTTACCTGAGCGCCTCTCCATGGCAGTTGTACGAGCCACTTACGCAGTTTCTTTCTGCTGAAGAATTTCCCGATGGACTCATGCAGATGAAGGTGTTTGATCTACCTTCAGGTGTAAAAATAATATTAGACTCCGCTGAAAAAGTAAAAATACCTGCACTTAGAAAGCTTATGAAATCCTTTCCGGACAGGAAATTTATACTGATTGGAGATTCAGGTGAAAGGGACCCGGAAATTTACGGAAGAATAGCATCTGAATTCGGCGATAGAATTGAATGGATACTTATTCGAAATGTGTCTGGTGAGTCACCCGATTCTAAAAGGTTCAGAACCGCTTTAAAAAAATTCCCAAGGGAAAAGTTCAGGCTGTTTAAGAATCCGAATGAGCTATATTTTATAAATGTTTCAGAGATAAAGTAATAATAAAAAAATGAATTCGGGTGCATAAATGGCAAGGGGCCTTGATAACCATAATCAGAGACAGGATATTTTAAAATCTTTCGGCAGGGACCTTGCACGTCGTTCCGGTTCAAGTTGTGAACTCTGTGAAGCTTCGGGTGTAAGCCTGGAAATATATGAAGTTCCCCCTGTAATGCATGAACCTGATTTTGACAGCTGCCTTTTTATCTGCCGCGCCTGCAAAGAGGGGATCGATGCGGTAAAAAAGTCCAACCCTGAACAGTGGAGATTCCTCACGGGCAGGATATGGAGCGATATACCTGCAGTAAAAATTCTTTCTGTTATGATCCTTCGCGCAATAAGTTCAAGGGCGACCTGGGCCGCCGAAGTTCTGGATGATCTTTATCTTGATGAAGACGAAGAGAGACGTGCTGCCGCTGGATTGATATAGTTTTTAAAATACAATTCAGTTCAGTTTTATTCCCTCATGTTCCCTGCCCAGATTGAATAAAAGCCTGAATGTTGTACCCTGGCCTGATGTTTTAATATCTACTTCCGCGCCATGTTCCTTTATTATCCTGTGGCTGAGCGATAGTCCAATCCCTGTACCCTTGCCTTTCTGCTTTGTTGTAAAGAATGGAGTCCAGATACGTGAAAGTATATCCTGCGGTATGCCGCAGCCATTATCCTGAATTGTGAGTATAACCGAAGAATCAGCGGCTGTTGTCCGGATATTTATACAGCCCTGGTAGTCGGCGCTTGATTCTGTCTTCTGCATAATGGCGTCGCGTGAATTAAGTATTAGATTTATAAAAAGCTGCTCAAGTGAAAGATTGTCTCCGGCTATAAGTGGGATTGAATCATCAAGATTAAATACAATCTCCGTATCGCTGCTCTTTACCTGGTTGTTGATAAGATCTATCGCATTCATAACGCAAAGGTTAAGATCGATTTTCTGAAACGAAAATCCCCTTTTGCGTGAAAAGGTCCTTATGTGATCAATGATTGAAGAGGATCTGTCAACAAGGGATGAAATTTTTGCGAGGTCGGCTACAGCCTGCATGGTGTCCAGCTCATCAAGATTGATGTCATCTATAATATTCTGTGAAATACATTTTATTCCGGTAAGAGGTTGTGCAAGTTCATGGGCAATCCCCGTGGTAACCTCTGCAAGGCTCGCATGACGTGCTACCTGCAGCAGTTCAATGTCTTTACGGTTTATTATTTTTTTTAGCAGGTCATTGTTCTGCTTCAGCCTTGTTATGCTCTGGTTGAGCTTGTTGTTTGTTGTTATAAGATTGGACATTCTTCCCTGGAATATTGAAAACTCCCTTGAGTACTCAAAGACTACCATAAAAAAAGTTATAATATAAACAATTAGTATGGAATAGATCAGCAGGGCATCATTTTTAATAAACAGGTAGTGAAAGAAAAGATACAATAGCGGTACTATCATGATGAATGTTAAATGAAGTTTTATAAAAAGTTTACCCTTTAACGAAACAAGCAGGTGTGTGTAGATAGCCATGTGCAGCAGGCATATAAGGGGATACCTGCGTTCTGGGATAATAAAAAAAAGAAGAATAACCGGCGCAGAGATGATAGCGGTTTTTATGATAAATTTTTTGTTTTCGACCGGATAATAATCGAGTGCCAAAAGTGCAAAAGTAAAAGGAAAAATTATCATGCCCGCGTAAATCATTACTGAGGTGACATAAGCAGCAGGGTGAAGGAACTTCAACATTGCAGAAACGGTTATGAGCATAACGGGCATTATGTTAAGCAGTAGAAGTCGCGACTTTCTGTTATTGATAAAGCATAAAAGAATTATCAGTATAACTGAAAGCTGGAAAAATAATATTGCTAAAAAGGAGTAGTTCACACCGCTACCTGCAGATCATTTCATATAGTTATAGCGAAAAAAAAGATACATGTCAAGATTTAGTTCAGCAAGATAAATTATTATCGCTGGCCGTACTGTTAAACGGTCAAATATATTGTTTTTCCGGTAATTATTTCTGAAAGAATCTATTTGTACAAAAGCTTGTTTTGATTAATCCCGCCGCCTTCGAAATTGTCCCGCTGTTAGTGGAAATTCTTTAGCGGTATAAATCTCATACTTTTAACCAGCCTTGCTGTCAATTTTTAATTTTTGATCTTCAAGTATTTTTTCCATGTTCTTTACAAGATAGCTTAT
>JAAYBQ010000412.1 GCA_012730035.1 Spirochaetota bacterium | reverse complement strand
CACGGAACAGCTTGATGCTCTTTATGCATTCAGAGCATAGCACTGTTCCGTGCTGAACACTCCCGGCTTTGCCATCAGAATCATGACATGAACTTAATCAAGCCGGGCCAAATCCTGCAGCTATTTCTTAAAAATATTCTTCACCGACTCAAGAAGGTCAGGCGGTAACATAACAAACTTGCTGTTAGCCGAATCTCCCAGTTTCACAAGACCTTTCACATACTCCTGTCCCAGAAGATATACAAGCGGGTCGCCATTGCTCGACTTTAACGAATCGGCAACAAGCTTGATGGCATTGGCCTCGGCCAGGGCCAGTCTTTCCCGCGCCTCGGCGTCCCTCTCGGCGGATTCTTTTCGCGCTTCTGCTGCAAGAATCTGCGCGCGCTTTACGCCTTCCGCTTCACGCTCAGCCGCTTCCTTTTTAGCCTCGGCTTCCAGGATACGCGCCCTTTTCTCACGCTCAGCTTTCATCTGGAGCGTCATGGCATTAACGATATCCTCAGGGGGCTGGATATCTTTAATTTCCACACGGGTAATTTTTGTGCCCCATGCATCTGTTGCTTCATCCAGGGTAATTAGAAGATCAGCATTTATTTTCTCCCGCGAAGAGAGGGATTCATCAAGAGTCATCCGCCCCAGGATTGAACGGATATTTGTCTGGGCCAGGTTCTGTATGGCGTAATGCAGGTTCTGAATTCCATAATAAGCCTTGTAGGGATCCATTATTTTAAAATAGACTATACCGTCAACCTCGAGAGAAGCGTTGTCGCTGGTAATCGTCCCCTGCTTGGGAAGATCGAGCACACTCTCCCTTATGTCGATTTTTGTTGAAACGCGCGAAAAAATCGGGTTAATAAGATTAAGCCCGGGATTGAGCGTAGAGGCATATTTACCGAACCTCTCAACGATCCAGTTTTCAGCCTGAGGAACTATGCGCACCCCCTTCATAATCATGAAAAGAACAAAAAAACCGATTGCAATTGCAAAATACAGCATACTGACCTCCATTATTTTTATACATGCTTAACTATAAGTTTGATACCATTTGCGTCACAAACAGCCACCTCATCTCCAGCTTCAATAATTTCTGCCGATTCGGCCTGCCATTTTTTAATACCATGATACACAGTGTAGAGTTCCACCTCTCCGGGTATGCCGGGGACTATTTTCGTGATCGCCCTGCCCCGCAGGTTCAGCATAGTCGCATCGCGGGAAAGATCAACCACTCCGCTCTGAAATTTCTTTCTTAAAAAAATCTGCCAGAAGCCCAGAAGAACAAAGGATGACAAAAAGAAAAAAATCCACTGCCATTCAGCGCTGTTTCCCGGGATTACCCCGATAAAGACAAAAAGGGCTGTCAGTACCCCGCCCGCTCCGAACCAGAAGATTATAAATCCCGGCATAACTATTTCGCAGGCCATAATTATTATTCCGATAGCAAGCCATACAACAGGTGAAAAAGCCATACGCTTAACTCTCCCTTATAATTTTTCAAAGTCTGATATTCGCGCCGATAAAAACAAACCGCAGCAAAAATTTATATAACACATGTTATGCGTTTGAAACATAAACTTTTATACTTCTGCCTACCATTAATCAGCGTTGTCAATGAACCAAAAAACCGGCATGTGCCCGGTTACGTTTACTGAATACATAATACTCTATTAATTTCCACCGCCCGTGTATTTTCACGGGTACCGATTTTTATGTGTAAAAAGGTCACCCGGCTGACCTTTTTGATCCAGCCTGTTTTAATAAACTTACAACACCTTGAGTTTATGTTGAACAAAACTCCCCGTATTAAAATACTTAAAATCCCCGGCAATGCACATTATCGTAAACAAAATATTGTTATATTCCTTACTTTAAATACTGTTAATGGTGCTGTAAAGCAACATTTTATCAGTAATTATTACTGAAAATATTTATTAGTTCAATAAGATCGTTATAATTCCCTCCGCAGCATTCGACATAGAAGAGAATTATAACTGAATATTATCCGGAAAACCTATAGTTTTTCAACTATTTTCGAAATGATTTCAGCAGCCTGCACTGTTTTCGCAATATCAACAATTTCCGGCCTGTCCTTTTCAGTATGTGTAACATCCTGGTTATGCATATTATCTGTAAACCACATTGAAGTTACAGCCATTGCAGGCACTCCGTACTGGATAAAAATACTGTGATCACCCTGGGGCCATTCAGGCCCAGCTGAAACTCCGCTGCCTGCCTTTAGTATATCCTTCACAATGCTCTGAGTCCTTTCTGACACTCCGTAAAATGAAAAGGCCGTGTCACCCTCAAAATATCCGGCCCCGTCTATGTTGATATTCAGTACTATATCGCCGAACCTCCCCTTATTTTTTTTTATATAACACATCTGCCCGGGGACAGCGTAATAATCCTCACCATTAAGCGGAACAAGCTCAACACGGTATCCGCCGCAATAGCCTGACAGCAGTTCAGCGATCAGAAGAAGAATCACAACACCGGTTGCATTATCTATGGCCCCCGGTGTTCCCCTCTTGGCGTCTATATGTCCCGTAATAACTATGCGCTTTAAATCCTGACTTCCTTTTACAGCTGTTATGTTCCATGCTTTTGATGGAATTCTGAAGGCCGACGAATGTACGCTCACTTTTTCACCTGAAAAACGGATTAGCCGCTCACCCTCTTTATCTGTCATATAAACAGAGGGTATGTCAAAATCTCCATCCTCAATAAGCGGGAAGGGGTATGATCCACCGGCGAGTTCAGAATTTCTACCCGTGGCACAGATGATTGCTTCAGGTTTCTTTTCTTCAAGCAGGGAAATAATCCGCCTGTGATTTTGCGGATTATAAAAAACAAAGTTTTTGGGCATAAGCTGCTCTCTGGCAATATCACCGTAGAGTAGAAGCACCCTGCCCTGAAGATCCGCCTGTTTAAGCTCATCGTAACATGAAACCGGCAGCAGATCCCCTTCGCAGTTGCATCCATTCGAATACGGGCTTGCGCTCACGGTAAAACTTTTGCCTTTTGCAGTTAAAGATGCAGATCCCGGAGTCCAGTCCATAGCAGCCAGTTCATCCTTTTCAATTTCCCATCCAAAGGGTAATACCGAATTTTCAAAGAATTCTGTTGACTTAAGGTTCCCTGCACTCCCCACTGAACGGTTTCCCGTAACATTACACAGGGTATCAAGATAAACAAAAGCTTTACGGATTAATGTTTCGTTCATGCGATTCTCCTT
>JAAYBQ010000411.1 GCA_012730035.1 Spirochaetota bacterium | reverse complement strand
AGTAACAAGAATATAATTTGATTTTTCAAAGTCGCCCGGGTTTAATTCTTCTTCCGTTTCAATATGGACTGTCCTGATCCCGTTATCAGTACCTATTTTGGCAAGCCGGGTAGTATTTGCAGAGTTTTTTCCGCCTACAACTACCAGCGTGTCAATACCTTTACTGATACCTTCTGTAACATCATCCTGCCGGAGTCTTGTGGAGTCGCAAATAGTGTCAATTATAAGAGCATCCTGAAAAATGCGGGATATTGCTTCGACCAGTTTGTCAAATTCGCGTCGTTCATGTGTTGTCTGGGATACTACAATATATTTCTTACCCGGGGGTATACGCGATATATCATTTTTATCAGAAACAACTGTTACTCCTGACGCTGCATAGCTTTTAAGTCCTATTACTTCAGCATGATCGTGATCACCGATTATAATGGTATAATATCCAGATTTGGAATACTTTTTTATTATGGACTGAACCCTTGCGACTCTTGAACATGTGAGGTTAATGGTCCTTGATGCCTCTTCCCTGATTTTGCGGTTCTCTTCAACGGGAATACCATGTGTGCGTATGGCAATCTGTCTTTTAGTAATTTCATCGAGTGAATTGATAGTTACAAGCCCACGTTGTTTTAAAACATCGATTGTCTGTGGATTATGTATAAGAGGGCCGTAAACAAGTATTTCATCATCTGATGCATTTAGTTCATCTACTATTTTAAGTATTGCGTTTTTTACACCCATGCAGAAGCCTGAGTGTTTTGCCATTTCAATTTTCATTTTTATCCATTTTAAATTCCGGTCTTCCGGCTGTACCGCCAATACTGATAATGATTGGTCCGTTTTTTGCAAAAGCGTTTACAATATCACGATGCTGGTCAAATATTTTTGATTGAGGGTCAAGTGTCATTTTCATGTCAAGCCTGGAATTCTTTAAAATTGGTTCCAGGGTAATAGTGCCGGTAAACGAACAACTGATCTCTTCGCTCTCTAATGCGAATTTTTTTATTTTTGCAGTTCTGTTGATAATATCAGAACTAAAATTTAAAAGAGTGATATTGATGATGTCTGTTTTAAGCGGTATGTTCCCCATTGACGTCGGAATGTTGATCAATCCCAGCTGTAATGCTCCCCGGGTAATGTTTATGCTGATAGTGCCGTTTTCCGGAATGTTAGATTTATCAGCGATGGTAACGTCAATGTCTCCGGTTACTTTACCCTTGAACTCATTCTCTTTACCTGAATATTTAAAATTCTGTATATCAAGGTCTGTTAACAGCCTGCGGCTGACAAGGAGCCTGTAAGGATTTACCGATATTCCAAGTTCTGCTTTTTCAATAATAATTTCTGTTAAATCTGTGAAGTATACTTCAAGTTTTTCAATGTCAGTGCTACCCAATATACCTACGTCAAGTCCTGATATGCGCGCAGACGAATATGTTCTTCCAGAGCCTTCGTTTAACTTTTTTTTAACCAATTCTTCGTATGGAAAGGTGATAAAAAAGAATATAACAATAAGAAATATAGATACAGCGAAATATTTTTTTGCACCGGGTAGTTTGTAAATTACCTTTAAAAATGTGAGTAAATCATTAAATCTGTTTTTTATAATACCAGGTATTTCTTTAATGTTCATGTTTATCTCTTCGCCAGACTTAATATTGTTATAACGGCATCATATCTGTTTTTGCCCTTTATTCCTGCGGTAATTATAAGATTCTTAATTTTTAATGGTGTACCTGAATTTTCGAGCCTGTAGATAAATTCAATCATGTTTCTTATTGAGACACCTTCAAATTTTACATTCGTCGTAATAAGCTGTATACCATTTTTAACAGCTCCCTGATTGTCTGTAAGATACACCTTGTTTGTTATTATATTAAGGCTGGTGGCGGCTTCATCAACTATAGATGCTATGCCCTTTGTTTCTGCATCAAGATTAAGCTGGTTTTTTTCAGCCAGTACATCTTTGTAATCTGAGTAGATCTGGTCAAGACGGCTTATTTTTTCAAGATTTTTCTCCAGGCTCTGACCTGCATTTTT
>JAAYBQ010000040.1 GCA_012730035.1 Spirochaetota bacterium | reverse complement strand
CTCTGACCTCTCGGGAACCTGCTCTGACCCCTCGGGAACCTGCTCTGACCCCTCGGGTACATGCAGCACCCCGGGAACCTGCTCTGACCTCTCGGGAACCTGCTCTGACCCTTGATAAAAAAGTCCCGAAAATTTGAAAATGGCACAGGTCTATCATATAATTTAAACCGGGCAGGGTTTTTTATTATTATAAACTCCCCGGGGAATTATGCGTGTATTAAAAACATCGGTTATATTATTCACTATTCTCGCTGCAGTTGCGGCCTTCGCCTGGCAGGCTGGCGACAGGGTGCTGGGGCAGTGGAGCGACGGCTACTGGTATCCTGCATGCGTTGCGGGTATAGAAGGAACGGGATACAGCGTGGCATTTGACGACGGCGATACAGCTCTTCTCCCTGCTGCAGGGATAAAGCGGCTTAACTGGAGTGCGGGTACAAAGGTTCAGTGCAACTGGAGGTATGGCGGTGTATATTACTCCGGAACAATAACAGAGATGGATGGCGAATCCATACATATACTGTACGATGACGGCGACCGTGAGTATGGAACAATCAGTATGTGCCGTTCTCGTTAATGCGGTTCTCCTGCGAGGGATTTAATCCGCATACACCGTTTAGTGAACACCTGTTTTTAACACGGAGGGGCTGGTTTATTTCTGGTCGCAGGCAGCGTATTTACCGGCTTGTTGCAGTTCTGTTTTTGCGTAAAATCCGCAGAATTAAAATTTTCAATGCTAAGTCCGTAAGCATTTTGCAGGGTAAAGGCCCGTATTCCTTTTGCTTCGACGAATGCAGTAATTAAAACAGCCATATTGCACTAATAAGTATTTTCAGCAATAATTACGGTAAAAATTTTATTAAAATTCAACAATTCTTAAAATGTGATTGTAGTAAAATAAATACTGTGAAATAATTAAGCAGATGTAATTTTAATGGGTTAATGATTAAAAAAATTTTATCAGATTAAAATTCTTGAATTATGAATAAAAAATATAATAACGATACAACACCAGATGGCGGGCCAGGAATGTCAAACTGTAAAGCGGTAGTAGACCAGGCACTTAAAGAGATCGGGGATGTAATTTACCTCTGCCTTAAATATGAGCCGTGCCCGGTCGAAAGGCTTGATAACAGTCTTGCTCTTATAGATAAAATTATAAATGATCCCGACCATCTGCGTGAATGCGAATACTACTTCAAGGCATCGGGCAGCAATTACATCCTGTTTTTCTTTTCAAATATCATTTATAACCTTAAAACAAGGAACGATCTTATACTTAACCAGGATGTGGTTAAATGGCTCGCCAGCGTGTGGCGCAGTTTTCTGCAGCGTAACAAAAATTATCAGCTCTATTTTCCTCTCAATAAACAGTATTCAAAACTGATTGGAAAGTTCTACGGCGCAGAGACTACTTTTATAAGTAAAATAAACAACGTTACCATGGTAAACGAACATTTTATTAATGGCGGACTTGGTGATGATTCCGAAATCGAAAAGCTTGAAAGGTTTTTCCAGGTAACCGAAGAGATATTACTCGCGATGAAACCCTCATGTTTTTTTCTGCAGGATTTCTACAAAGAGATGAAGATCGCAACCGGCGAGGTTCCCGCAGAGGCGGCAGAAATCGAAAAGCGCGGATTATCCGGTTTCGGTGCGGACATATATACCTACAGAAAACTTGTCGAGGACATCTGCAAGACTCTGGGGTTGCTTGAGGCGATCTACCTTCTGCTTAAAAAGAAAAAGGCTACCCGGCAGTTCCGCATATTCGACGGAAAGAAGAAATTTCTCACCACGGGCGAGATCTACGAAATATACGCCGATAAATTCAGCAGCTGGAAAAAGGAGCTGCTTGACCTGAAGTAGTAATCCCGGCTCTAAGATAAAAATAAAAAAAGCCCTATCAAAGGGCTTTTTTTATTCATGTAAAGGTTACTGTCACTGCCCGGTCTTCCACTTGGTAAATGAATCGTCCCTCCACTTCCGCGCTTCGGCGTTGTTCGGATCAATCTCCAGTACCTTGTTGTATGTGTTGTATGCCTTTTCCCACTGTTTCATGTACCAGTAGCAGTTTGCCATGCTGTACCATGCATCAACATATTTTGCATCAATCTGCACAGTTTTCTGGAATGTGGCTATGGCAATGTTCCAGTTTTTCTGCTGGTAGTACGTAAGCCCCAGGTTATAATTTGCCAGCAGGTTGTTGGGTTCTTTTTTCAGAACCTTCTGGTACAGGGTTATGGCCATGGGGTATTCTGCTTTGTTGTAGTACACAAGGCCCAGCGTAATAATTGCGTTAACATAATCGGGATCTATTGTCACCGCATCGTTCAGGGCAATTTCAGATCTCTCCCAGTCTTTAAGCTGGTAGTACGCAAGCCCCAGTGTATAGTGATGGTGCGCAGTTTTGGAATCAGCCTCGACTGTTTTAACAGCGTAAGTTATACAGTTGTCATAATCCTGCAGGTCGTAGTAGATAAGGGCTATACTGTGAAGTGACGGCGCGTGTTTGGGGTTAATGTTAAGCACCTCTTTGTATTCTTTCAGGGCCATCTGCTTGTTCCCTACGGTTGAATACGAATGGGCCAGGGACCATTTTGCGATTATCAGTTCAGGGTTGTATTCAAGGGCAAGTTTTATGTATTTGTTCGATTCAGTCCCCTCTACCGACATCTCCTTGTAGCCGTAATTTTTCAGCTGGGCCTTTATCTGCAGTGTCTCTGCATCTCTGCTGTTAAGCCTGTATGCCTCGTCTATATGTACCTGTGCCTTGTCAAATTGCGAGTTATTCAGGTATGCCATGCTCAGCGCCCTGTGTGTCTGGTAGAGAGTGGGGCCGAATTCAACTGCCTTGATCCCCTCCTCAACTGCAAGCTTCAGGTATGGTTCCCAGTCGCCGTTTGCGTATTTAATCTGGTAGCCCCAGAGCGCGTGTACCTCTGAAAGCCCGGCCCATGCCAGCGCGTATTTTTTGTCAAATTTGAGCGCCTTTTTGTAGAATTCGACAGCCTTGGGGTAGTCGCTTATGTCATACTTGACCTGTTCAGCCCTTCCCTTTATATAGTTTTTATATGCGTCTATGTTCCCTGTGGACTGGGTGTAGTCCGCGATTTTATCTTTTTCATCTGTACTTTTGTTATCAGAACGGCCCGTTATTTTCTGCATAATCTCCCTGGCGAGCCTTTCCT
>JAAYBQ010000410.1 GCA_012730035.1 Spirochaetota bacterium | reverse complement strand
TGAAGCCCGGCATCGATCACACCGATTGTATTATTAGCGCCCCCGGCTGTGCCGAGATCAGCGAGAAATGCTCCAGTTTTTTCCCTGAGACCAAGTCCCTGGGCGGTCATGGTGCCTATATAAACCCTCTCCCTCTGGTTCATATTAGCCCCCATGTGGAACCACATACTGGATTTGAAATTGGTTTTTGAAAAGTCTCCCAATAACAGTTTAAATTTGTTGAATTCAGCCTGAGAAGCAATCCTGTCAACTTCATCAACAAGCGCGGAAACTTCAACCTGGATCAGCTGCCTGTCATCATCACTATAGATACCGTTAGATGACTGAACTGCAAGAACCCTGATTCTCTGAAGAATTTCGGAAGTCTGGTTCAGGTAACCTTCAGTTGTCTGAACAAATGACATACCGTCTTCAGTGTTCCTTTCCGCCTGCCTTAGTCCCTGGATCTGTGTCCTCATCTTTTCGGATACAGCAAGACCTGAAGCATCGTCGCCGGCTTTATTGATCCTCATACCGGAAGCCAGTGTTTCCATTGACTTGTTTACGTCCCAGTGCTTGAACTTCAACACCTTGTTCGCGTTAATCGCGCTCATGTTATGATTGATAATCATATTAAACACTCCTTTGTTTAATTTGTTTGTTTCCGCCCTCCTACAGACAGAAACGGCCTGATCTCCTTATCAGGCATTTAATACCAGGTTACGGTGTTTGAAGGGAATACTGCCGCTGCATTACAGCGACCATAAGTCCCTGAACAAATAAAGGGATATATGCTTGCTGTAATGTTTACCCATGTTTCTTTTATCGTTCTTATCATGAGGCAAAGGGGTGGATCACCCGGGAAGAATAGTATATTTTGTCGCAGGATTTCAAACGATAGTTTGAAACAATTTTTTCGAGCCAGTTTTAAAAGAGCAAAAATTCCGCAAACGCGAAACCGGCCGGTTCTCCCAAACCGGCCGGGTAAATCTGATAATAAATCACTTTTATCTAAGGAGCTGCAATACTCCCTGAGACTTAGCATTAGCCTGAGCCAGCATAGCAGTTCCACTCTGTACCAGTATCTGGTTCTTTGTGAAATCTACCATGTATTCAGCCATGTCAGCATCCCTTATACGGCTTTCTGAAGACTGGATGTTTTCATAAGCTGTCATAAGTCCTTTTGCCGCATGGTCCATTCTGTTGTAATAAGCGCCAAGGTCCGCTCTCTGTTTTGCGATCTGGTGGAGAGCCGCATCAAAAACGCCTATGTTCCTGTTAGCTTCGCCTGCTGTTGAAAGGGTTACAGGGTTACCTGTTACGTCTTTCAGGTTAAGAGCGCGAGCTGTCATGGTCTGGATAAAGATCCTTTCCCTCTGGTGCATGTTCGGTCCCATGTGTATCCACATTGAAGCTGTTGTGCTTACACGGCCAAAGTCTCCCTGAAGCAGGTTCATCTTGTTGAACTGTGCCTGTGAAGATATACGGTCAACCTCATCAACAAGCTGTGAAATCTCAACCTGGATCAGCTGCCTGTCATCATCACTGTAGATACCGTTCGAAGACTGAACAGCAAGAACCCTCATCCTCTGGATGATGTTTGTTATCTCTTCCAAGTAACCTTCAGTTGTCTGGACAAGAGACATACCGTCCTCTGTATTCCTTTCAGCCTGCCTGAGTCCAAGTATCTGGGTCCTCATCTTTTCGGAAACAGCAAGTCCTGAAGCGTCATCACCGGCTTTGTTGATCCTCATACCGGATGAAAGACCTTCCATGTTCTTGTCGATGTTCCAATGCTGAAATTTTAATACGCGGTTGGTATTAATTGCGGACATGTTGTGGTTAATTATCATATTGATTCCTCCCTGAATCATTTCTTGTTAACCCCGGCATCCTTGCCATGGGTGTCAGATTTACTCCCTGACGCTATCTTAATCGGGATGAATAAGCAATATGCTGAACCCGTTTAAAGGCATTTATAAGCAATTAAAAGATATTAGAAGCGTTTAATGTAAAATATGAATATAAATTATCCCAAAATATCTTTTTTTTGCATAATTCGGCTTATTTATTCAATCGGGAACAAAATTTTTCTCCATTAGCAAAAAAATTTTTTTTATGCCTTTTTTACTAAAATTTCACTCTTTTATTAACCAAATCATATTTTATAATAAACCGCTGCAAAAATATTAAATACCGGTACAGAATTCAGAAGTTTATATTAAAAAGCCCTTTCACAATTAATATCAGCCCTTTTGTGTACTAAATTTTTTGTTGCTTTTTAATTCTGAAAAACCCATCTTACACATTGAAAAGATCACCAGAAACTGCCCGACCATAGGCAGGGTGCACTTAAAACAAACCAACCGGGAGAGTAATCATGATAAAAAGAGTAATTCTATTAGTACTTTCTGCTGCTGTTGTTTTTTCCGGAATAGTTGCATCCTATTCCAAAGATAAAGCAGCTCTCAAAAAAATCGTAATCGCAACAGATGCCACATGGGCGCCAATGGAATTTGTTAATGAAAAAAAAGAGATTGTCGGATTTGACATTGACCTGCTCACCGCCGCTGCAAAAGAGGGGAATTTTGAGGTTGAATTTGTAAACACAGCCTGGGATGGAATATTTGCCGGCCTTGCTGCGGGTAAATATGACGCGGTGTGCTCTTCAGTCACAATAACTGATGAGCGTAAGAAAGCAATGGATTTTTCAATACCCTATGTTAACGCGGGACAGGTTCTTGTTGTACAAAAAAGCCTGAAAGGCATGGATAAGCTGGCACAGTTTACAGGCAAAAAAGTCGGAGCCCAGATCGGCACAACAGGCGCTCTTGAAATATCAAAAACAGCCGGCGTTATTGCAAAAACGTATGATGAAATCGGAATGGCTTTTGAAGATCTTATAAATGGAAGAATTGATGCGGTTGTATGCGATTCACCTGTAGCTGCTCAATACGCTCTTCAGAATGCAAAATATAAGGCAAAACTCAAGATAGTAGGAGTCCCCTTTACAAAAGAGGAATACGGAGTTGCAGTAAAAAAAGGGAACAAGGCTGTGCTTGACCTGATCAATGACGGTCTAAAAAAAGTTCAGAAAAAAGGTATTAATAAAAAGATAGAGAAAAAGTGGCTAAGATAATTAATAACAAACCAAAAATCGAGGTAACAGACGGAGTACTCATTCCGGGCAGGGATGATGCTTCACTGTTTTCTGCATGGAGAATATCTTTCTACGGGGCAATATCACTGCTGGTATTGCTCCCGCTTATTTCTCCGGAACCGTACAGGGACATCATACTTTTTATTCCTGACGGCATAATCAAAACATTCCAGGTTACGGTCCTTTCTATCATATTCGCGCTGATGATAGGGCTTTTTGTCGGCCTGGGAAGAATATCAAGAATTACACTGATTAACCGTATATGCACTGTTTATGTGGAGATTATCAGAGGCATACCTCTTCTTGTTCAGCTCTTCTATATATATTATGCGCTGGCAAAGTTTGTAATGATCATGGACATCACAGCTGCGGTAATCGCAATGTCAGTATGCTACGGGGCTTACATAAGCGAGATTTTCAGGGCAGGGATCCAGTCCATCCCCAAAGGTCAGATGGAAGCGGCACTTGCACTGGGCCTCTCCAGGACACAGGCTATATACAGGATTATACTGCCACAGACAATTAAGGTTGTTCTGCCGCCGATAGGTAATGAATTTATTGCACTGCTTAAAGATTCCTCACTGGTTTCAATACTCGCAGTTTCGGACCTGCTGCGTCGCGGCCGGGAATACGCTTCGACTACCTTTAATTATTTTGAAACATACACTGTTATTGCAATAATCTACCTGATTATGACCCTGTTCTTTTCAAGACTTGTGGGTTACATGGAAGAGAGGATGAAGATAGATGCAAAGTAGAGTTAAGATAGTTAATGTTTCAAAAAATTTCGGCGATGTTGTGGCACTCAACAATGTCAGCCTTGAAGTGAAGAAGGGCGATGTGTTCTTTATCATAGGATCATCGGGAAGCGGCAAGAGCACACTGCTTCGCTGCATAAACAGACTTGAAAATGTAACAAGCGGCGATATATGGATCGAAAACGAACTTGTAACCGGCAATAAGGCAAATATAAGGAAGATACGTGAAGAGACCGGAATGGTTTTCCAGTCCTTCAACCTTTTCCCCCACCTGAACGTGATTGACAACATCACACTTGCACCACGAATGGTGAAAAAAATCCGCAGGGAGGATGCCGAAGAGACCGGGCGCGCCCTTCTTAAACGTGTGGGGCTCCTTGACAAAGAGAGGGCTTACCCTGAACAGCTTTCGGGGGGCCAGCAGCAGCGCGTTGCAATAGCGCGCGCACTTGCCATGAACCCCAAGGTAATGCTCTTTGATGAACCGACATCGGCGCTTGACCCTGAGATGACCAAAGAGGTCCTTGACGTAATGAAGGGCCTGGCCAACGACGGCATGACCATGATCGTTGTGTCGCATGAAATGGGATTTGCCAGGGCAGCTGCCAACAAGGTTGTGTACATGGACAATGCCGAGGTAATAGAAATCGGAACTCCGAAACAGATCTTTAAAAGTCCAAAGAAAGAACGAACCAGGCAGTTTCTGAAAAATATACTTACTACGTAAAAGAATACTCAGGAATAAATCAGTTTTTTATGTCATCTCCGCCAAGACGGAGATCCATTTTTTAAAGATAAATGATTTAACTGCTATCTATGGATTCCCGCCTTCGCGGGAATGACATCGTGTATCTGATTATATAAAAACAGGGCTATTTCATTCATAAATTGCTACAAGTCATTGTTTCTGCATAATTACGTGGCTTCCTCTCTGACGGATTTCCAAAAATCCATTTGCAGCAAGAATAGCATACACCTCTTTTCAGGAAAGCACGCGCAGTTTAACTTTAACATAAAAAACATTATTTAAAAAACTGACACCCGATTAAACAACTCTATTATTGCAGACTTTGTCAATTATATTAATATAGCGGTAAACATAAAACAATGTAATGTTTATGAATAAATTAAAAAAGATCCGGACCCAGACAAGAATACTTATAAATCATTCAATATTGATTCATCCCCAAAAATGCATTATATTAACTCTGCACCTGGACTGCTTACTTATAAAGGGAAATGCATGAACGAACTTATACAATCAGAAACCATGGAGTACCCATATTCACTGTTCCAGGTCTGCGGCCTTGAACTTGAATACATGATTGTCGATGCATCGACACTTGATGTTATGCCTGTGTGCGACCGTCTGCTTGCCGGAATTTCAGGCGAAACAGCCAACGAAGTTTATCCCGACGGAATGACCGGTGTTACCGCATGGTCAAACGAGCTTGCTCTTCACGTGCTTGAATTCAAGACGGTTAATCCTGTTAAGTCACTCAAAGGTCTTTCCAGTATATTCCAGTCACAGGTTAACCGCGCATCTGCCATGCTTGAATCTTACGGTGCCATACTTATGCCGACTGCAATGCACCCGTGGATGAACCCTGACAGGGAATTCCGTATTTGGCCGCACGACAGCAGGGAGATCTACAACAGGTTCGATTCAATCTTCGGATGCAAAGGACACGGGTGGTCCAACCTGCAGAGCGTGCACATAAACCTTCCGTTCGCAGATAATAATGAATTCATAAAACTTCACAATGCCATACGCATTCTCATACCAGTAATGAACGGGCTTACCGCATCATCTCCGTTTGCCGGAGGAGAATTTACCGGTTACAGTGACTACAGGATGGAGGTCTACCGCACAAATTCAGCGAAGATACCAGCCATCACCGGTTGTGTTATTCCCGAAATCACAGACGGCATAGCGCAATACCGCGAAACAGTACTTGAAAAAATATACAGCGACCTCCGTACACATGACCCCGGAGGAATTATTTCTCATGAATGGGTCAACGCGCGCGGATGCATACCACGTTTTGAGCGCGGATCGATCGAAATCCGCACTCTGGACATACAGGAATGCCCTGCTGCAGACATTGCATGTGCAGAACTTATTATTGCGGCAGCTGAATGGATTGTCGCCGGAAAGGCTGCAGATCCCGAAAAATATAACAGCATTTCAACAGAAAGACTTTACGTGATATTGCTTGATACAATAAAATACGGGGAGAGCAGCGTAATCCGCGACAATGAATTCCTTTCACTGTTCGGCATTTCTGAAAGCTGCACTGTTTCTGAATTCTGGAAATTTATGTCTGAACGACTTTATGCCGGACGGAAGATATCGCCTGAACTTGAAAACATATTCATGTACGGCAGTCTTTCATCACGCATACTTGCGGCATCAGGTAAAAAGCCCGGCCGAAAAAAACTCTCTGATGTTTACAGCGGGCTCTGCCGATGCCTTAAAGACGGGAAACAGTTTATACCATAGACGCGGGGGAATATATGCCAACCAGTGATAACTCACAAAGAAAAAACCGTATTGCGATCATCATACTCTCCTTACTGGCGGCAGCACTGCTGCTTGTACCTGTAATCAGGACTGCCTGCGCTTCACACAACGGCCTGCTCCTTGATACAGAAGGAAACTACTCCATGATAAAAAACTTTCACCTCTGCGGCGATACATTAATCTGCAGAAAAAGTTCGTACTCTTCTCAGCAGAGAAACACGGTGCTTACCGATGAAACCGGATCCTTCAGTCTTTCAATAATCTCAACGAAGAAAATTAAATCCATAGAATTCATACAGGTTCAGGAAGATGATTCTGAAGAGTCTTCCGGGGGGCATGTACTGCTGGGCAAATTTAAAATTAACGTCCAGGGACACGAAGGGACACTTGTGCTTTATGAAAAAGAGGGTAAATTTTACGGGACAGTGCGCTTTCCAGGCTGGGCGAACGGCGCGATCGAGTACCTTAAAAATGTAAAGATTACCGGCGAAAAAATAAGTTTCACGCGCTCCGCTACTACAGTTAAGGAGATGAGGCGGCTTGGAGCGAACAACCTCTTCACGCAGAGGTTTTCAGGGACTTACAGCAAGTCGGGCAAACGCATCTGGGGCCAGTTTGTCAACGACAGGAGGGAGAAATACCAGTGGGAGGCTGTGAAGTAAAACAGCTTCCAGTTTTCGGGCGTGCCGCTGCCGACTATATCTAACAAAGGGCAGGTCAAGACCTTCCCTTACGTTGTGTCCCGGTATTTATCGTATAATGTAACGGCAGGCATTTGCCTGCCTTTGTTTACCTGCGGCAGGGTCGGGCAGTACGGTTTATGACAGCTTGGATAGAATATACTGGTTTATAGATACCCCCTCTTCAGCTGAACGTATAGCAAGATATCTGTGCATTTCAGGTGTTATGCGGAGTGAAAGGTTGCCTTTAAACTTCTTTAATCCATAAGGTTCGGGGATTTCCTCTTTATCTTCCTGCATCCATTTGATTGTTTCATTAACAAGATATTCAATCTCTTTCAATGCCTCTTCTGCCGATTTCCCGTGAACAGCAAGCGAGGGGAACTCAAGGCAGCGCCCTATATGTGCCTGATCCTCCTCTGACCATTCAATCCTGTAAGTATATTTATCAAGCAGGTTACTTCTTTTCATGTTGCGCCTCCAGTCTTTCCAAAGCCTGTTTAACCATTTTAACCTGGTACGGCTTGGCCATCTTGCTGTCTTTCTGTATATTAATTCTCGGGTCACCTTTCCAGGGAGTTTTAAATATGTGGTGACTTCCCCTGATGCGCGGCTTCCCGAAGTGTTTCTCACAGACTTTTAACAGATCATGAAAACTGACGTTCTTTGGATTATTTAATATTTCATAATCGTTCATATTTTTCATGATAGCATATATGCTATCATTTTTCAACTCTTTTTCCTGCAAAATATAACACTAAAACCTGAATTCAGGAAATGATTGCGGGCGTACCCCCGCCGCCTTTAATATAACAGAGGGCAGGTCAAGACCTGCCACTACGGTGTGTTCCGGTATTTATTGTGTGGTAAATTGTTTGTTTTCATTCGGCAGGGTCGCGCTGCTAGGCGACCCGCAGGATGAGGGAAGTGTCTCCGGAGGCATGGATGCCGAGAGGAGACCTCCGCTGACGCTGCGGGGTAACGCTGCAATCTGACGTGCATGGATGCACTAATGTCGCCGATCACATGCGACCTTCGGAAGTCCCCTTGTGGGAGATGTGAAAGAGGCGACCCTCTCGCGGAAATTGTCCCGCTGTTAGTGGAAATTCTTTAGCGGTATAAATCTCATA
>JAAYBQ010000039.1 GCA_012730035.1 Spirochaetota bacterium | reverse complement strand
GTAGCGCTTCCTAATCATCCAATAAACACAGGGAACTTTATTCGCGGCCAGGTTTACTGATATGAATCTCTCTTCTCGCACTCTCCCAATTTCATGATACAGGTTGTTTCCTGAACGGAATGCCCTCACCAGCTATATCATCTTCTTAATATAATTAATTATCCCATCAACATCCGTAACCATATTCGCAGCGCCAAGCTTAATCGCTTCCTTGGGCATCCCGAACACAACGCACGACTCTTCGTTCTGTGCCATGGTATATGCGCCTGCCTGTTTCATTTCGAGCAGTCCTGCCGCGCCGTCATTACCCATGCCTGTACATATTATCCCCACGGCAGAATCTGAAGCGTATCTGCTGACCGACCTGAACAGGACATCAACCGAAGGTTTATGCCTGTTTACGGGCGGGCCGTCATTTATCTCTACCCAGTAACCGTTACGGTCTGACTTGAGCAGCATGTGCTTTCCGCCGGGTGCCACGAGCGCGACATCGGTAAGCAGCCTGTCTCCGTTCTTCGCTTCACGAACCAGCAGCCTGGACTTTGTGTTCACCCGGTTCGCGAAGGCCTCGGTGAATTTTTCAGGCATGTGCTGTGTAACAACTATCCCGGGGCAGCCGTTGGGCAGACTTGAAAGGATCCGGTCTATGACCTCTGTGCCGCCGGTTGACGCGCCTATGGCTATTACCTTATCAGTCGGTTTGTTTTTATTGATCTTCTCGGCCTTCGAGAGTATTACATCTGCCGTGTATTTCTCATCAACATTAAGCGCGGCAACAGGCCTTCTTCTGTGCGACATTTTTGCACTGCCTGCAGCTATGATCTTCTCGGTCAGGTCCCGCACAAATTCAGGTGCACTGTCAGTCTTACTGAAATCAGGTTTGCCGATAACATCAAATGCGCCAAGTTCAAGAGCCCTTACTGCGGCGGATGTTCCCTTTGTCGTAAGGGCACTCACCATTATTGCAGGTATGGGATTGGCCACCATAAGTTTCTGCAGAAACGTCAACCCGTCAATACCGGGCATTTCGACATCGAGTGTTATAACGTCCGGGCTGAGCGAATTAATCTTCCTTGCTGCGATGGCCGCATCCAGGGCTGAACCCACAACCTCTATATCGCGCGACTGTGAAAGTGAATCAGTAAGAAATTTCCGCATAAGAGCGGAATCATCAATCACCAGTACTTTTACTTTTTTGCGTTCCATGCCCGAATCTCCTTTAATACTCTATGCAAGAAGCTGTTCATCCCTGTGCAGCACAAGATTTTTAATCTCTTCGCCCCTCATCTTCCTGAGGTAGACCTTTCCCGTATGGACATCAAATATTATTTTCCTTGTATAATCCGCGCCCACATCAGAACCGATTATGGGAATATCCTCCAGCTCCATGATAAGCCTTGCTACACGGACATTGTCTGCGGGGATAAGGCTGCTCCTTCCATCCTGCGACATATTCTTTATAATGCTCCCCCCGCCGAATATCCTCGCTGTCATGGTGTTCCTTGATGCCCCGTTATCGAGCATAAGGCGGATAATGGTATTGATGGAATTAATCCCGTACCTTGACTGGTCGGTGTCTGTTACACGGCTTTTTGTAATCCGCCCCGGCAGCATATAATGATTCATGGCGCCTATACAGTTGACCTCGTCATGAAGACACACTGCAACGCACGAACCAAGCAGCGTTGCGATAAGTTCATCCTCGCGGGTAATATAATATTCACCGGGATGAATAATATTTACCTTTTTACCCAGTCTGTCTCTCAGCTTTACATACATATTCTACAAAACCTTTCTGTAGATTGTACGGCCCGCAAGGCTGAACCTGTCGGTTATGCTTGTTATGTTCTCCGAGTGTCCTATGAGCATATAGCCGTCATCCTTAAGATACCGGTAAAAATTCGCGAAAAGCCTGGTCTGGGTCTCCCTGTCGAAATAGATAATCACGTTCCTGCAGAAGATTATGTCAAACTGCTTTTTCATGGGATATTCATCCTGCAGAAGGTTAAGCCTGCGGAAATAGATCTTTGACCTGACAAAATCCTTAACGGTATAGTTACAGGGATCAGCTCCATCGGAATTAAAATAGGTGCTGATTACATTTTCATCAACCGCGGCAAGACGTTCACCGGGATAAGTCCCCACCCTGGCCTTTCCAAGTACCTGCGTATCAATGTCCGTTGCAAGCAGCAGCAGTTCAGGCATCTGGCGACGGCCGTAGTAGTCAAACACGGTCATGGCAATGGTATAGGGCTCTTCACCGGTGGAGCACCCGGCACTCCATATCCTTATCTCTTTAAGCCCTTTTCTGTCAATCCCCGGAAGAATAACCTTTTTCATATACTCGAAGTGGTCATTCTCGCGGAAAAAATCGGTCTTGTTGGTTGTAATGGCATTTATAAAATTGATCTTTTCGGTGTCAAAATTATCCAGAAGATAATCATGGTACTCGCTGAAATTGTCAAGATTCAATTCACGCAGCCTTTTAATCAGGCGTGACTGCATAAGGACTTTTTTAAGGTCATTGAGCCTGATCCCCGCTTCGCGGTAGATAATATCCCTTAATTTCGCGAAATCTCCGTCACTCAGATTGTAATCCTTTATCATGACTCACCTAATCAAAAAGAACAATCCTGCCAACCCTGCTGCTGTTGACAAATTCATTGTGCACGTATTCCCTTTCAAGGGATATAAATTCTGAATTCTCATCATTATTGCGGAGCACCTTGCGGTACACAGTACCATCGCCGGGAAAAAGATATAGTTTGCGCCTGAACATGCCGCCAATATCCATCTTTTCAATTTTTATCCTCTCAATCTCAAAATACTCCCTTACAAATCGTATGTTGCTTTCGGGAAGCGAGGCTCGCCCCGCAGCTGAATCCCCCGTATGCGCGGCTCCGAATATCTTTGCTGTCATGCGCTTTCTGTCGCCTCCAAGCTTTACCATGTCCCCCATAAGATACTCCATGTTGACAATTCCGATTCTTGATATGTCGTCATGAAGAATCCCCTGTGTTCCAACTGTGCCCGGAACGACAAAATTGATCATCCCGCCAAGCCTGATTTTTGAATCGTAAAGACAGACCACAAGACACGTACCGGCGACTGTCCCGATGAGGCAGTCACCACCTGAAGCGTAATGGTCTCCGGGGTAGAGCAGATAAAGAGGTTTACCGAGTCTGTCCCTCTGGCTCATGAGCATGGGATTGCCTCACGCTTCCTGCACGTTCTCGTTACTCAGGAAGGACTCCACGTCAAGGAGTATAATGAGGCTTTCATCGATACGGCCTACGCCTTCCATGGAACTTTTTTCGAGTTTGCCTGAATAATTAATGTTTGTCTGGATATTTGAAGCAGGAATGCTTACTACATCAGAAACAGAATCCACTATCATGCCGATCAGCCGCTCCCTGGCCTCAACTATCAGTATTACAGTAAATGAATCATACTCCTTTTCGGGAAGGCCGAATTTTTTCCTCATATCGATTACTGGAATGACAGCGCCGCGCAGATTAATTACACCCTTTATAAATGAACGCGCTCTGGGCACCTGTGTAATTTCGGACATCTCGTTTATGGACTGGACCTTCATTACTGATACACCGTATATCTCACCGCCCACAAGAAAGGTCACATACTGCCTGAGGTCCTCATTCTCCTGTTCCTGTTCCCTTTTTAACTTATCGTCCATATTATTTTACGAACCTCTTGACCACGTTTACAAGATCCTCAGCCTGGAACGGTTTTATAATCCATCCCGAAGCCCCGGCATCCTTGCCCTTCTGTATGGTATCCTTTTCGGCTTCGGTGGTCAATACAACCACGGGCGTAAACCTGTCGTTCTTTCTGAACTCGGTTATAAATTCGATGCCGTTAAGAACTGGCATGTTGATATCACTTATGCACAGCGCTATCTCTTCACCCTTTGTCTTCATTTGACTGATAATATCAAGCGCGTTCTGCCCGTTCTCTGCCTGCATGACCGGTATACCCAGCGGCTTAAGTGCCATCTCGACGCTTACCCTGATAGTAGGTGAATCATCGATAATCATGATATATTTGCTCATTCATGCCCCCCTTGTACTGTATTCGCGACCAGCCCTGCCAGTGCGAGTGTATTATTCAATCCGGCCGGAATACCATCAAGCCGTAATTCCTTACCCATCTCTTTAGCCTTGATCGTGGCAGAGAGCAGCACCTGGGCGATCGCGGCATCAATGCTTACCACGCCCGACATGTCAATGACCACATCTTTACTGCTTTTAAGCTCATCCTTAAGAACGCTGTAAACCTGCTTAACCTTTTTTATGCTGACATCACCCTCAAGCTTCATTAAATCCTCCGGTTTAATACTTCTTTATTTCCTGGACAAGGCCGTGTATGTCTATAATAAGCGCGACCTTTCCGTCACCAAGAATTGTTGCGCCGGATATTGACCTGCTCGATGTTATGAATGTATCAATGCTCTTTATGACAATCTGCTGCTGCCCTATCAGGTCATCTATCATTATCCCCAGCCTTTCACCTTCAGATTCCACAATAACAATCAGCCCCTCCCAGGGCTCTTTGCAGTTCGCCTCAATCCCGAAAAGCCTGTCAAGCCTGATCAGCGAGATATATTCCCCCCTGACCAGTATAACCTCTCCCCTGCCTTCAACGGTCCGGTAATCCTGCTGTTTTACCTGGATAGTCTCGATTACAGAGAGAAGGGGAACTATGAGAATAGTTTCACCAAGACTCACGAGCATCCCTTCAATTATGGCCAGGGTAAGGGGCAGTTTAACCCGGATAAGTGTACCCTCGCCCTCCCTGGTCTTGATTTCGACAGAACCGCGCAGGTCTTCTATATTTGTCTTTACAACGTCCATGCCCACGCCGCGTCCCGAAAGGTCGCCCACCTGGTCTGCAGTTGAAAAGCCCGGCTGAAAAATCATAGAGAGTACCCTGTCGCGCGAAACCTCGGCATCAGCAGCCAGCAGCCCGAGCGCGACAGCCTTCTTTCTTACCTTTTCAGCATCTATTCCACTACCGTCGTCTATAACATCAATGTAAACACTACCCTCCTGGTGGTACGCCTTGAGAGTGATTGTTCCGTAAGCAGGCTTACCCTTTGCCGCCCTTGTGTCAGCAGGCTCTATGCCGTGGTCTATGGAATTGCGTATCATGTGCTTAAGCGGGTCGCCGATTCTTTCAATAACCGTTTTGTCAAGCTCGGTATCGCCGCCCTCAATTTTAAGCTTTATCTCTCTGTTTGTCGCGCGCGCGGTATCACGGACAAATCTTTTAAACTGTTCGAACGTCGGGCCGATGGGCACCATGCGGATAGACATTATCTGCTCCTGGAATTCCCTTGTTACCCTGTCAAGGCCGTAGAGCGCATTATTCAGGACAAAGGACTCCTCCTCGTCCATGCCCTCTGCAAGCCTGTGAAGCGAAGCCTGCCCTATGACAATCTCTCCGAGCAGGTTTATCAGGTTGTCCAGCCTGGCCGATTCGACCCGCACCGTGCTTATCTCTATCTTGCGTTTAATCTTCTCCTGTTCCTGGAGCGCCTCGTCCACCTGCCTGGGGGAAGCAAGTCCCTGCTGTATAATTATATCGCCAAGCCTGAAATGTTTGTCACCCTGAAGGTTAATCAGTTCATCAAGATCATTGTCGTTTATTATACCCTTCTCTATGAGAATCTCACCCAGTTTCTTTTCTGTTCCCCAGGATTTCTGTCTGGCGTCGGTGTACCGGTCGGTTACATTTTCGATGTCGATCTCGTTATCATCTATGACAAAAAGGAACACATCGCGTATCTTCATCTCATCACAGGCTGTCCTGATTATTATCTCCCATGTAAGGTAGCACTGTTCAGGATCGAGTACGAAGAAATCGGGGATCCGCTTCAGCTGTATGTTATTGTGCACAACATCACCCAGGGTGCTCAGGTCCTCTATTATCATAAGCGGGTCTATGCCGCTGAAGAAAATATTATCCCTGAACGCGGCGTTAATTCTGAAGAACCTTTCGCCGCTGCCGATGCCCTTATACGCGCCCACTTCGCTCATGAAATTCTCACTTTTAGCGCTATCTGCAGCATCCTTTCCGGTGTACCTGTTTATACGCAGGGTAAGTTCATGCCTCTTACCCGCGGATTCATCGCTGTCAACATCGGTAAACAGTTCCGACTTGATCCAGTCTATGCTCTCAAGAAGTATATCTATTATATCGGAATCAACATCAAAGTCGCCTGAACGCACCTTGTCAAAAAGCGACTCAAGGTGATGGGTGAACTCGTATACTGTTTTAAATCCCACGATGCCCGAGCTTCCCTTGAGCGTGTGAAAATACCTGAAAATCCTGTTGATTATCTCCTGGTCTTTTCTGTTCTCTTCAAGAGTGACTATGTCAGATTCAAGGTTGCTTATTATCTCCTTAGACTCATTCATAAAAACTTCGGTTAACGCGGCATCATTCATCATGAATCTCCTGACAGGAATTCCCGGGCCCGGCTCTCTAACCCGCAATAATACTGCACTCATTCTTTTACTATAGGCGGGATTAAATTATGAAAAATTAAGAACCCGCCGGTTGTAATATTGATTTCAGTACTGCGGCAAAAAAAACTTATCAGCCCTTTAACTGATATATTAATACATTTTGCCCGATTATTAAACTAAAATCGGGATTTATTGCCATTTTTTTACAGTAATTATTCCCGAAAATATTGCTTAATGCAATAATGTCGCTCTATTCCGCCAGATGTTTAACGGATTAGCACTCATTCTTTTTTGCATTGTCTGATAAAAAAGAGAATAAATAATCCGTGGAGGGGCATCCGGAACTGCTGCGGCCGGGCAGCAGGAACGGTTATGGAACTTCAGGTATCCGGGCTTTAAGATCCGCCAGAATAATTCTTTCTGAAGTAAAGAACTCATCCCTGTTCTCATCGAGGAATATACGGTTTATCGACACAAGGGCCCTGTTAAGCGCATCCAGGTCAAGAATGAATCCCGAATCGATGCTGCTGACCCCTTTAAAATTTTCAGGGCAGAAATCCACACGCCCCTCTGCCATAATGGGGTAGCCGTGTGTACGGCATATAACAGGCCTGCACGCGTATATTGAACATTCGCCGCCAGAAAGAAAAACGCACCTGCCCTGTTCCCTGCCCGGGGCCCGGACTGAAAAGCTACCGGGGCCGCTGGTAATGGTACTGTATATGTTCCACGCCTCAACCGGGAAGACGCTCTCAAGTATACAGCAGGCGCTGCACCCCCTGGCGCATTTTATGTGCGGGGCACAGGCGGCAAGAAGCTTTGCCTCGAACGCCTCTATCTTCGCGGTCAGCTGCATGTACAATTCGATTGATTTCACTTCGCCCTCTTTATCCTTCTTGCGTCAGCCGAAAACTTGCGCAGCAGAGGTTTAATGTTCCGGTCAGTGCTTTCGTTAATGTATATCTGCCAGATAAGCGGCATGTATTCAGGCCCCGATGTATCGTAGCGCAGGGTCAGCTTGTTCCATGGAGCGTCGTACTTAAGCACAAAGGGCGCGATCCCCCCTGCCCCCTTTATAATAATGAGTGATTCGCTGTCGTCATTAACAACGCGAACATCGCCGGAACGGAGCAGCGCAAGAACCCTGCCCAGCCCGGGATAGGGCATGGTTGATATCCGGCGCGGGTCACCATGGGTTATTGCCTGCCCCACCAGGCTGTCAAAGAGGAACTGGTCAGTTTCGGGCGGCTGCAGAATAATGCTGTCTATGCGCGAAAAACCCGATGACACTATATGCCCGGGCCTGGTGTTGTCACGGTCAGTGTACAGGTAGAGTTTGTTAACATCAGTTGATATAAGCAGCTGGGTTATTCCGCGGAACGACCTCACCATTATGTATTCGCCGAAGGGGAGCTTATTATTCTGTACAGTGTAGTCAAAAAGCATGGTGTCACTTTCGCCCGTAAGCGCGGAACTGCCGGGCATGGCCAGAAGGAGCAGCAGGGGCAGTATTCTTAATGTTGCGGTTATACGGATCATCCGTTTATCCTAATCCAGGTACTGAAGTAGTCAAGAATTTAAAAGGGGCCCGGGCTTAACAGTCTGTAAAGGCCGCTCTTAATCATTCCTGCTTAATATTAATACGTTACAAGCCTGCAATGCGGTAAAATTTTTTTAAAAAAACCGGTTTTTTTTAAATCTGCTTAACGGCTATGTGACGGACAGATGACGGACAGATGACGGACAGATGACGGATAGATGACGGATAGATAAGGGCTGCGTAATACCGGTCTTTGGGCGGAACACTCTTTATGATAATCCCTGTAAAATAGAACCGGTATCTGTACGCCCGGTTCAGGCTGCAGCCCTTCAAAAAGTTCTTGATTATATATTTTCATTTTTTATGCTGAATTCTGTTTGCAGAAAAACTCTTTTATCAAGGTAAAGGTTTAACATTTGATTCAACCCTGGATGAATATTATGAAAAAGATACAGAAACACAGAAAGCCTTTTCTTGTCGCTGCCCTGCTCGCGGCCCTTGCGTGCGGGCCCCAGGTTGTGTTCAGGACGGGCGATGTAATAATCCACAACGATGAACCTGTAATCGAGACTCCCGCCAACAGCCTGCAGTACGGCTACAGGGGGAGCAGGTACATAAAAAAAATATGGCCCAAAAAAGAGCCGGCCGTTCTTACTGCAGTGGGTGATGTCGCCCTTAACTTTGCCATTATGAAAGAGCTGCTTGATTACAAAGCAAAAAAATCGGGGCGTGATAATGCAATGGCATGGCCGTTTTCGCGGGTCAGGGAGGAATTCACAGGAATAGCCTTCTGCAACCTTGAAGCCCCTGTTACCGAATACCCGCTTAAAGCATTCAGCGACAAGGACGAGATCTTCTACTTCCGCTCACCCGGCGGCAGCGAAGAGATTCTGCAGCACGCGGGCATAGATGTTGTGTCACTTGCGAACAACCATATAAAGGACTGCGGCATAGAAGGGATGTTCGACACGCGCGACAGGCTTTTAAAACTGGGCATGGCACCTGCCGGCATAGGACGGGATATAAACGAGGCACTGCGCCCTGTCTACGTATGGCACAGGGGAACGCGGATTGCCATATTCGCATTCAACGCTGTTATTCCAAAGAGCGTATGGGCTGACATTAACACGCCGGGTACGGCAGGCGGTTCGGATGAACTGCTGTGTGCCGCGGTCAGAAAGGTCCGCCCCGAGGTTGACGCGGTCGTAGTAAGCATACACTGGGGACAGGAGGTCACTTCGGACTACCCCGTTGATCAGCCCGAAAAAGAACAGGTAGCGCTGGGCCGCAAACTTATAGATGCCGGGGCATCGTGTATCCTGGGCCACCAGTCTCACGGCCTGGGACCTGTCGAAAGGTACGGCAACGGAATAATATTCTACAGCCTGGGTGATTTTGTTTTTGCCGGGAGACATTCCGACGCGCACAGGACCGGCATGATAGTGCGGGTTGCACTCTCGGAAAAAGGACTTGAATCATACACGATCATACCGGTCAACATAAACCCTCTGGAGGTGAGCTACTCGCCTGTAATACTTGACAGTAAAAAAGGGGACGCAGTTATAAACAGGGTTCTTGCCGTCAGGGATAACAGGTATAAAGACTACTACACAGAGTTAGTTGCCGAAAGCAATAAACAGAAAAAAAAAGATAATATTGACTGACAGGGATTATACATGAAACCTATTATCACGGCTGTATCGCTGTGCCTTCTGCTGTTGACCCCCTTACTGGTTGACACAGAACCGGCAGTTAGTAAAAAAATTATTGCTGACCTTGAGATGATTACCATAGAGGCCGGCAGATTCACCATGGGAAGTACTCAAAGCGGCGCAGATTATTCACCGGAACACACCGTGAACATCAGCGCATTCCGCATGTCAAAACACGAGGTAAGCCAGAAGCTTTACGCCGAAATTACCGGAGAACGTCCCTGTGCCGGCAGCAAGTATGGCGCAGGCGACCAGCTGCCCGTGTATAATGTCAGCTGGTATGACGCTGTTGGATTCTGCAACAGGCTTAGCCTGGCCTGCGGACTGGAACCATATTATATTATTACTAAAAACGACATAGACCCGGCCAATGTTTCAGCCTACGACCCGCTGCGGTGGGAGGTGCGTGTTAACGCGAAGGCCGGCGGGTTCAGGCTTCCCACCGAGGCTCAGTGGGAGTACGCGTGCAGGGCCGGCACCTCAACAAGATTCCACTGGGGCAAAAGCGCGTCATGGGACGTGTCGGGCAGGTATTCATGGCACATGTTCAACACCGGAGTAAAGCGTAACAGGGACAACCAGTTATGGTGGGTCAAGTACCACAAGGTGCAGAAGACCGGCACCCGCAGGGCAAACGCCTTCGGGCTGCACGACATGTGCGGCAATGTTTCAGAATGGTGCTTTGACAGGTATGATTCATCCTCCTACACCGGGTCCGAAAAGAGTGACCCCGTTGGCTGGAGGGGCAACTATTCGCACAGGGTTGTCAGGGGGGGATCTGTACTCGATTCGCCCGCGGACTTCTCATCATACAGAAGGTGGGCCCTGGGAGCCTTTGAAAAACAGCACACAACAGGCATACGCCTGGTACTGCCCGAATAGACCGTATTTTCAACCTTTGCATAAAACGGCAGACATGCTTTGTCAGGCAATTTAAAGACAAGTCCCCGGAGGAATGCTGATGGAATATATCTGGAATACGGGAATAGAGGTCACACTGCTTGCTCAAGGCGCCGGGGAATGGCTTCTGCCGCTGATGCAGACTGCAAGCCTGCTTGGCACAGAGGGTTTTTACCTGGTCTTCCTTATCATAATCTACTGGTGCATTGATCCACGCGCGGGACGGCTCCTGGGATTTATGCTTCTGCTGAGTGATTCGGTCAACACATTCCTCAAGCTTCTCTTTCACCACCCAAGGCCATACTGGTACAGCAGCAGGGTCGCCGCGCTGGGAATAGAAAACAGTTTCGGCCTGCCATCGGGTCATGCGCAGCATTCGGTAACAATGTGGGGCACACTCGCGCTTCTCTGCTCTGGCCGTAAACTGCGTGCCGCTCTGATTATCATAATAATACTTATAAGCTTCTCGCGCATATACCTTGGAGTGCATTTTGTAACAGATGTTCTGCTCGGCTGGATTACAGGAACAGCCCTGCTCTTCGCTGTTAACCGGTTCTTTACAGCGGCATCGGTTATGGCCGGCAGATGGAAAATGAGTTCGCAACTGCTGCTTGCGTTCCTGGCCGCGGCAGCACTTGCCGGCATACAGACAATCCCCCTGCTGCTTCATACCGGATGGATTTTACCCGGTGAATGGATGAGCAACATAGCCGCTGCCATTCCAGGGGCTGAAATGCCGGACCCTCGGAGGATATCCGGAATAGTTTCGGTTTCAGGTGCCGCGCTTGGTTACGGGGCCGGGCTCGCGCTGCTCTTTAAAACGGGCGGGTTCCATGCCGCAGGTTCAGCAAAGCAGAGATGTGCACGGCTTATCCCGGGACTTATTATTACAGTTGCTATCTACGCTGGACTGAAAGCGGTTCTGCCACAGGGAGACTCTCTTTGTGCGGAAGGTTTCAGGTACCTGCGCTACGCACTTACCGGGCTATGGATAACCTGGGGCGCGCCCGAAATGTTCATAAGACTTGGACTTGCCCGCAGAGTACGCTGAAGCAGAAGATTCAACTCCAATTAATCCAGAAATATAATATTATTCAGGAACCTCCGGAAAAACTATACAGAGCGCCCGCCTAAATACCGAAAGCAATATTACAGAATTGCGACTGATTATTTTTTGCCATGTAACAAAAGGAATTGACAAAATACACATAGCGCATGCCCGTCATTTAAAGCCCGTCCGGGCTTTAAATGACGGGCATGAATTGCAAAATAATGATCTTTTATAGAAAAAATATACATATTAAAGGACATAATACAGAGATAAAATGAATAAAAAACTGAAAACATACAAAAAATTAATTATATTTATCTGCTTTTATCGAGGACAACAGGGAGGTTTCCAATGAAGAAAATGCAGGGTTTTAGATGGTATGCTTTAATTACTCTTCTGATCATATTAATCTCCACGGGTTTTCTTTATGCCGACAGCATTATTCTTAAATCAGGCAAAACAATACAGGGAAAAGTAATCAGCCAGGATGAAAAAAACCTGACCTTCCAGGAAAAGAATAAGGATAAATCCACGATCTATAAGAAAAGCGATATTAAAACAATCAACATAGATAAGCCCGATATTACAAAAGATAAAACTGATGAATCCGGAGAAACCGGTTTCATGGATAAATACAAGCCCGCTTTTTTACTTATGCCCGGCGTATCAATGCCGTCAGGCGACG